>JAILDS010000014.1 GCA_024689165.1 Clostridia bacterium | reverse complement strand
ATCGCCATCTGCCCTATCGCGCTGACGGTATAAGCCAGATGCCCGGGCTGCCCGTTGAGGTGGTGCAGGTATTTCGAATAGGTGTAGATCGGGCCTATGGTGTTGGTCTCGAACATGATCTCGACCCTCTTCCAGTCCTCGTAATTGTATTCCTCGTAGTAAGGGAAGCCGGCGTTGGCGTAAAAAATATCTATCTTCTCGCCGTCGAAGACCTCGGCGGCCTTATCGAAGACGGCGTCCACGCCGGCGGCGTTCGAAACGTCCGAGTTGAACGGGAACACGTTGTCTGCGTAGCTTTTGAGAAGCTGCTCCGCGTGGCGGGACACCGCCAGTATTTTGTTCGTTCCGTCCTTGGCGAGGAGCCTGAGCACCTGGAAGCCGATACCGCTCGACGCGCCCGTGAGCACGATGTTTTTATATCGAATCATTTTATCTGTCCCTTTCCCAAATCATTTGTCGTATTCGCCGTACTCGCAGCCGATGCCCTCGGCGTAGACCTCGTCGACGAGCTCCCAGCGGCCGCCCCTGCGCTCGTAGAGCTCGATGGTGCCCGTACCGGTGCCGCCGTTCCATAGGCGGTTGTGCCGCTTCGTCCCGTTCGGCGCCTCATAGTTGATGTTGAGCATCTCGCTCTTTTTGCAGGATATGCGGGTGTCCATCTTAGCGGTCAGCGTCGTCTGGACGACGTGCCAGCGGATCTCGTCGTCGGTCTCCTCGCAGTCGAATTTCGTCGTGGAGCCGGTCCAGAATTTGGAGAAGTTGAACTCATAGTTCTTCCCCTCGTAGTAGAACGCGCCGAGGAGCTTGCGCTCAAGGGCGAGGAAATAGATCTTGGGCCTGCCGCCGCCGATCTCAAAAACGCTGTTCTCAAGCTTTTTGCCGGTCTTTTTGCTCGTCAGGTCATTGCTCGACAGCCAGACCCACGGGCTCGTGAAATCGCCGCCCCAGTTCTTGTCCGCGTAGCCGTTGCAGGTCTCGGGCGTGACGACGTATTTTTCGCCGTCGAGCCAGATATTCCCCTCGTAGGCGGTCTTCATGCCCTCTGCGTGCCAGAACATCTCAAAGGCGTTTATCTTTCTGAAGAACCTGCTCGCGCCGTAGCCGACGTTGAAGGCGATCTTTTTGTCGATTTTGAGGTCCCACCGCATTTCGCCTGCGTCGCACATCCACTCCGGGTGCGCCTTCGCGTCTTTTTTTGTGACCTTGACCTTACCGCGGGTGTGTGTTTCATCGCAGTAACAGTCGTCCGCCGTCACGGAAAACGGCGGGTCGGCGTGGATATCCACGTCCCTGAGAGAGAAGAAACGGTGGAGCTGACCGTGTTTTTCGCCCCAGAAACCGACGTTGACCATCAGGTAGCTCGGTTTTTTGCCCGAGTCGCGGGCAAGCTTGTCGTTCCAGACGATCACGGGCTCCTTTTCGGCGTAGCCGGGGTTGCAGGTGAAAAACTCGATGTAAAACGGTTTTTTCTCACCGGTTTTTTCGCTGACCGCGGTCAGGGAATGCCACCACCAGTCGTAGCCCTTTTCGGCGAGAGGGCCCCTGAGCATCCACTCGTTTCTGGAAATCGCGCTGACATTTGCCATTCAGAATACCTCCGGATAATATGATCTTGTGCTGCAGATACACCGCCGTGAAAGCAACATAACGTGTATTTTGTCTACGCACGGAGAGTGTACCACAAACACTCACGGTTAGTCAAGAAAAAACCGGGACGCTCCGAGGCGCCCCGGTCTGGATCATACGCAGATCGGTCCGGTTCAGGGTCTGATCGTCGTCAGTTCAGATAAATGACCTGCGAGCCTTCCCACGCAACGTAATTCTGTTTTACGCCGAGTTCTTCCATCCAGCCGCGGACCTCAAGCGTTTTCAGGTTGCCGTTCGTGTTGTCCCAGACCCACGTCGGCGTCGGCCAAAGGCAGATCTCCGGCGCGACGGCTTCATAGAAGCTGCGGTCAACGCCGTCCTGCCCGTGGTGCGCCATCTTGCAGATGTCGCATTTCACAAGGCCGCTGCCCTCCCATTCGGCGAGCGTCTTGTTGCCGGCGTTCACCTGCGCGTCGCCGGTGAACATGACGCTTTTGCCTCCGAGATCCATGCGAAAAATAACGGAATGCTCGTTTACGTCGATAAAGGAGGTGTCCGCGGTATAGAGCACGGTGATCTTTGCCGCGCCGATGCCGAACTCGTCGCCGGTATCAAGTATCTGCACCTTCTCCGGGAAAGATTTGCTGATACGGTCGAACTCGCCGACCATCTGCATTCCCTCCTCCTGCGAACGGGATTCGTAGAGCTCATACGGCGCGTAGTTGAGCAGGACCTTGTCGAACGTGACCTGTCTTGTCCGGTTCTCCGCGACCTCATAGAAGATCTGCACATGATCGTTGTGCGGGTGGCTCAGGAACCAGGCGTCGACGTTCGGCACTCTTTTACCGGTGACGGCCTTCAGGTACTGGATAAAATAGTCCGTTTCAAACGTGTGCCCGCCGTCGATCACGATCACCTTGCCGTCCTCAGTCGTGATAATAAAGCTGTCGGAGATCGTGTTTTCAACGGATCGCAGCATGTGGATCGCGTTTTTGCCCATCGTGTTCGGCACCTTTTCTTTCTTCACCTGAAAATAATACTTGATCTGCGAAAACAGCGCTTTGATCTTTTCAGACAGGCTTTTGAAAAAGTCGGCGATCCTCGTGCCGAAATCGGCGGACTCCGCAGCCGCGGCCTGTCCCGTCGCGGCGGCAAGAGACGGCGCGGCCAGCGCGAACAGGAGCGTCAGTACCAAAAACACGGAAATAAGGGCTCTGATTTTCATGGGTCATCATCCTTGCCGGATCGATTATTATAAAACCTCTCCCGAGATTTTGCTGCAGCAGTGAAGACAGGGTGCCTGCCCTTCGGTCAGGAGCCGGACAGAGTAAACGAGTACGTCTTACCCGCTTTCAGCGGCGTTTCGGTCTTTCCGTCAAAGAAGACTCCTCCGGGCACGCTCGCGCATACGGTCACGGTCGGCGCGTCATAGGTGACAACGATGTTCCCGTCCCCGACGGGCACCGCCATGGAAAACGCGCGGTAGCTGCCGGGGGCCGGCGCGACGCGGAAGGTCTTTCCGCCGACGCCGGTCGGCTTTACGCCTGCCACGTAGCGGCACAGCAGCAGGATCGGCCCGCTGCCCCAGGCGTGGCAAAGCGATTTGCCGTATGGAGAGCCGTACATGGCGTAGTGTTCTGAGCCGGTCTGAGTCGGGTCGTATGCTTCCCAGACGGAGGTCGCGCCCTCGCGCAGCATGCCTCCCCAGTAGGAGGCGACGTAGTCCTGCGCGGCGGCGACCTCTCCGGCTTCGCACAGCGCGAGGAGCTCATAGAGCTTGAAATACGGCGTAGTGATGGCCGGCAGATCTGGCGTCAGAAGCGCGTTTTCGATCACTTTCCGTTTTTGTTCGCCCTGCACCAGACCGTAAAGGAGCGCAAAAATGTTGGTCTGGCGGGTCACGAAGCGTCTGCCGGACGTGAACGAATCGATGAACGCGCCCTTTTCCTCATCCCAGAAGCTGCGAAGTATCTTCTCTTTCAGCGCGTCCGCCCGAGCGGTATAAACGTCGTCCTCGCCCATCACTTCACAGAGCCGCGCCATGGAACGGTGCGCCTGCCAGAGCACGATCTGTTCGAAGCAGACGGGGCCCTCCTTGTCGAGCACGCCCCAGTCCACGAATATCCAGTCGCCGTCGCGCCGCACCGCGAAGCCGTTTTCATCCAGCCGCGACAGAATGAAATCATACAGCGCCCTGACGTTTTCCCAGACGCGCCGCACAAAAGCAAGTCTGCCCGTGGCTTCGTAATGCTCCCAAACGGAGATGATCAGATACGCGGAATAATCGTTTATGGTGTTGACGTGCCGCCGGTATGGCGGCTTGCCGAGCAGCGCCGTGATGGTCCGCTCAGTCACGGACGGGTCGTTGTACAGATACCGCGATATCATGAAGGACTGATAGGCGTCGCCCGACCAGACCCAGCGGTCGCGCTTTATGCCGTCGAGGAAGAATTCCCGCGTGTTCAGGTGGAAGGTGCGCGCGCAAAGCGCCCAGACGTCGTTCAGACCCGGTTCGTCCGACTCGAACGAGGCCTTGTCTTCGATAGGAAGATATTCGAGCCGCGCCTGAAGCCGCACGTCCTCTGCCCCGTCGCCGGACACGGCGATATAACGGAACGCCCTCCCGGGACGAGTCGGCGCGTCGGAGGAGCTCAGCGTTTCCCGGATGATCGCATTGTCGGGGTCCAGCGCCTCTTCACGGCTTTCGCCGTAGACGAGCGTGATCGATGCGTACGCCGGTATCGTTATATCGACCGGGCCGAACTGTTCCTGCCCGAAATCATAGAGAACGCCGTTTTCGATCGGCTCGACGGAAACGGGCGTCAGTTCCCGATAGCGGAACGGGAACACAGAAGGATCGTCCGACGCGGAGCAAAACGCGGGTTCACAGGCCGCTGAGACCTGCTTCGCGTCGTAGCGCTCGGCCGTCCAGCTTTCGTCCGTTGTCAGGATACCGGAGTCGATGAACAGCGACGGGAACGTCTGCAGGTCAAAGAGCTCCACAACGAGCTCATGCGTTCCGGCCTTGACCGCGATCGGCTCGTTGACGCGCCGGAGCGCGTTCCCGAGGCGCACCATGCCCTTGCCATGGGTCACGACGGTAAAACTGCCGTCCCGCTCCGCGGTAAAGGTCTTCTGGAACCGCGCGCTGACCTCCGGCCTGGCGACAGGCCAGACGCAGGGATAATCGCAGCCCTTCTCCTGCCGTCTCATCGACAGCAGCATATGGTGGAAGCATTCGAACTCACCCGGATACCAGATCCATTTTGCCTGTTTCACGGCGTTTCTCCTTGTGTGATCGGGTCGATTTGGACTTGTTTCGCTCCCCGCAGTCAGGGTCGGAAGAACTCAAGCTTCAGCGTCACTATGCGGTAGGGCGGGACGGCCGCCCTCACCGTGCAGCCGTCAACTTCCGGCGCGGGCAGGTCTGCAGGTCTTTCCAGAAGGTCGACGAAGAAGGCTTTTTTGACCGGTTTGTCAAAGGTGAATTCCGCGGTCCCTTCCTTCGCCGCGGGCGTGCCGATGCGCAGAAGAAGACCGTCGCCGGAGACCGCGGCGGAACAGATCACCGCGCGTTTCACCCCGCCGCTCCAGAGGGAGCCGTTTGCGCTCAGCGTCCCCGCATGGCAGCCGACGCTCTGATAAACGAGCCTGTGGTTGAAGCTCACCGCGTTGGTCTCGAGCCGGCGCATACAGCCGGGGACCACTCCGACGCCCAGCGTGAAGCGGTGTATCCCCCGCTCGGGGTACGGGTCGGGCGAGCTGCTGGAATTGATCAGCGTGGATATCAGCGTGCCGTCCGCCCTGCCGCGGAAGCCGGATTTGCAGTCGGTGAATATCGCGGCGCTCTTTTCGTGCGGCCTCAGCGCGGCGGCGTAGGAAAGCCCCTGTACGTCGAGCTCCATCGGCTCCCGCAGTGCGCTGCCGCCGGGCACGTTATACAGGTACCGCTCCGGGGCGTAGGCGACGGGCAGCTCGTAGACCAGCACGGGCACGGTCTCCCCGGCGGTCTCGTGCCAGTCCGCTTCGGTCTGTATCGTGACCTGCCTGGCGCCCTTGTCCAGATAAATCCGCTCGGTGAGCACGGAATCCCGGACCCGCGTTTTAACGGTAAAGCCGCTGCGAAGATGCCCGTTCAGGTCGCGTACGAGCTCGACCGAGTCCGTTACGGGATGCTCCCTCAGGTATCTGCCTATGTTCCACGCGTCGGAGGTACGCGATTCGGTGTCGACCAGAACAAAGCCCGCACGTTTGCCCGGCGCGAGGAATTCCTCGCCGGTCTGCGCGTCCCGCAGAGAGACCATTCGTCCGTCGGCGCGGTCGAACTCCGCGCGGATACACTCATTCTCAAGTACTATGTTTTCATCCGGGCGGGTGTTGAGCGCACACTGATAATAAAACGGATATTCGTCGAGCTCCGCTTCCGAGAACACCACGGTGGCGTATGAGAGCGCGCTCATGCGCATATAGACCAGGGCGCGCACGTACTGGTGGTCCCAGTACTGCCGGTAGGAGCGGTCGAGAAGCTGCAGCTCCAGCGGGTTACCGTCTGCGTCGGCGGCCTGAAGACGGTTCAGGTCGCCCTGCCAGTCCCACAGAGTGATCTCCACGGGCTCCGCCTTTTCCTCCGGCGTGGGGTTGAACACCGTGTACGCCCGCACGAGGCCGTTGCCGCGCTCCGGGCCGTTGTAAGCGGCACCGGAGGCGTAAAAGCCCGCACCGGCGCCCTGCGCCTGGGAATCGGCGGTATCGGTATCGAACGCGATCCCGGTGGTATCGATGGAGTCCGTCACGGCGAGCATGGCGTCGGTCAGCCGGGTCTGTCCGCGGGCAAGGGTCTGCTGCAGCAGGCCTATCGCGTGCTCGCGGCTGTCCTGCACGCAGGAGCCGGTCAGGATATCGTGGAAATCGCAGAACAGCAGGTCCCTGCGGGCGCTCTCGAGCATGGCGGGGTCGAAGCGCCTGCCGGTTTTTGCCTCCGCCAGCGCGGCGAGGCTTTCGGCGTCGAGCAGCGTGTTTTCACAGCGGCGGACGTATTTTTTGATGCGGCTCTGCGTGGTGGCGCAGCCGGTCAGCACGAAATTCAGCTCGTGGTCGAGCACGGGCAGTTTGTCCCGCACGGATTCTGCGATACGGAAAAACTCCCGCAGGGTGCCGAAGCGTATGCGCGGGAAGACCGGCCATGCCTGCATCTCGATTGCGCGGTTGATGTCGCGGCGGGTCGGCCCGCCGCCGTGGTCGCCCACGCCGTAAACGATCAGTCCCGTCTTCAGCCCCGCCGTGCGCGCCGCGACGCCCGGAAGACCGATGCCGATATGCGGAGTGATGCCGCTGTTGTACCAGTACTGCTCATGGTAGGCAAGCAGCTCCGCGCCGCCGGGAGCGCGCCAGCGATACAGCGACTGCTGCTCGTCAAGTCCCCGGCAGTGGTAAAGGTATTTCACGCCGCCGGCGCGGTCGATCTCCGGCATATGCCGGCTGTGGCCGAAAGCGTCGGGCGAAAAATCGATCTCAAGGGAATCCGGGTCCACGCCCCAGGTATCGCGCAGGTAGGTCTTCGCGGAGCGGATATGCCGAAGCAGGGATTCCGTGTCGGGCAGGTTTTTGTCCGGCTCCACCCACGAGGTCGCGGTGACCTCCCAGCGGCCCTCTGCGATGCGCTTTTTGATGGGCTCCATCAGCTCCGGGGCGTATTCCTCCACGATGCGGTAGACGGAGGCCTGGGACTGCGAGAAGCAGAACTCCGGGAACTCCTCCATAAGCCTGAGCACCGTACGGAAGGTTGCGAGGGTGATAGAGACCGTCTCATGCCAGCCCCACATCCAGTTCATATCTATGTGCGCGTGCCCCGCAAGGATCAGCTCGTATTCCTTCGCCGGTCCTCTGAGGGGCTCCAGAAGCTCCTCCGCCCGCAGACAGTCGCTCTGCCCTATGGCGCCCTCGGCGTCCAGGCGTGCGTTCAGGTACTCCAGCGCGGCGTCGATATCGCCGTCGAATGCTCCGCCGCTGTGCTTTGACAGCTGCAGGGCGAATTCCAGCTCGGCGAGTATCCTGCGCTGCGCGGCAGACGGCGGTGTGATACGCTGTTTTTCCTCGACCGGCATGCCGAAGCTCTCCTCATAGCCGGTTTTTTCGCGGTTCCCGCCCACGCGTTTTTTCAGCGAAGCGAATTTTGACGAAACGGTCATTTCTGTTCCTCCCCTGTGTTGATCATTGACTCCGGCGAAAAAGAAACCCGGGAGTAAAGCCGCGACTTTATTCCGCGGTTTTTCACATTGTCTGTCGGATCAGGCGTCGCTCCGGTTCGTTCATTCAATAAAAGGATAATTAAACCGAACGCAAAAATCAAGGGAAAAACAAAGATTTTCGAGCCGTTCCTGCCAAAAACCGGTAAAACCGGATTTTCGACCGGCAGACAGCGGACGGTACCGTACGAAAAAACCGGGACGTCCGATACGGGCATCCCGGTTGTGTTCAGTCGCCGCCAAATCAGGCGGTTTTTCTCTTTATGATATCGGGGAGCGCCGCGGCGGTCCGGTGAGGGGCATCGCCCCGTGTCGGATCACGGCGGATGCGTTCAGCCCGCTATCACTTCTTGGCGAAAAGGTTCTTGAAGAATTCGCCGATCTTATTGAAGAAGGCTACGATCTTGGCCCAGAAGTCGGCGAAGACGTTAGTCTTGCCGCCGTCCTGTGTTCCGGCATCGTCGGAACCAGCGTCGTCGGCTCCTGCGATCTTCACGGAGTTGAGCATTGCGATCCACGTGTCATAAGTGGTAGTATCGCCCATAACTTTTTTCATAAGCGGAAGGACGGTCTCAGTCTCTTCACCCTCATAGACCGTTATGATCTTGCCCTCGAAAAGGGTGGACTCGTTTTTGTTTTTATAAATAGCTTTTACGTAGCTGGAATAAGCCGCCCAATCGGATTCCGCCATGTCAAGGTAGTAGTCGCCGGCAGACTTGGCTTCGCCGGGAAGCTTGACCTTGACGTATTCCGTGCCGACTTGAGCGAGGGCGAAGGCAAGATAGGAGGTCACATCCTCACCGTTACTCGTGAGCTTGACTTCTTCCTCATTGAAGAGATAAGTCTTTGTGCTTAAAAACTCACCGTAATCGACAGAAGAGAAGTCAAGATAGTAAGCGCCGACGTCAAGACCTTCGGCGGAGGTGGGGATAGCTACCCAGCCTTCCCCGAGCTCGGGAGCGTCTTCGGCAAAAGCGAAAACGGCGACGGAGAACGACAGGAGTACGGCAAGAAGAACAGCAAGTGTTTTTTTCATAGGTTTTTGACCCCTTTCATAAATGTTCCGGTCTTGTTTCTGTGTATTTATTTTTCCGGACGCTGTTATTATACAACGGCGGCGGCCGCTTTTCATCACAACAAGTAGGCATCTTTGTTAGTCACTTTTGACTATATCCGTATCCGGCTTGAGCGCTATCCCGACGACGCGGGCGTTAATCGCAAGCTCTGTCCGGCTGCCGTAGCCGGTCTTTTCAAGCAGGGAACGCACGTGCGCCTTGACCGTGTTTTCCGTGACGCCGAGCGCCTGTGCGACGGCGGCGTTGCTTTTGCCGGTGGTGAGCTCGCGCAGCACCTCCAGCTCCCGCCGGGTAAAATCCCCGCTCGAGGCGCTGCCCAGCCGCGCAAGGGGAGCAAAATCCGGATAAACGCTCTGCCCGGCCATGGTCTTGTCCATCACCTCGAGAATCGGGATTTTGTCCAGCTCCTTATACCAGAAGCTTTCTATCCCGATCTCCCGCGCGCGCTCCATCCATGAATACTCCGGCATGCTGGTCACGGCGATGATCCTGACGTCGGGGTCGGTCTTTTTGAGCCTCGCCGCCGCCTCCAGCCCGCTGGAGCCGTCGTTCATCAGGATATCCATCAGCACGAGGTCCACTTTTTTCTCCAGCAGGTAGACGTCCGCCGCGAAAGCGGAGGATACGGAGAATACGACCTCATAACGGTCGGAGGCCCCGACGGTCAGTTCAAAAAAATGCCTCGAGATCGATTGATCGTCGACGATCATGACTTTTGTTTTTTCCATAATCAGTCTCCTTTCGATCAGCACAGTCTCAGCTTCAGCAGGAAGCGCGGCTTGTGCTCAACGAGCATCTCCCCGCCGCGGCGTTCGACCATCGCGCGGAGGTCCTTGAGCCCGCCGGTCTCCTCTATCGGTCCGCGCGGAGGCTCCCCGTCGTTGGTCAGCTCTACCGTGACCGCGCCGTCCGTTTGGAGTATCTTCACGTCCAGCGTATGGCCGCCGGCGTGCTTTATCGTGTTGGTCAGGCATTCGTGTATGGCGATCTCAATTATATCCCTGTTTCGGGTCGGAAACTCGCCGTCTATGTTTATCTTTACGCCGACGACGTCCGCCGCCTCAAAAAGAGCGCTCATGCGGTCCTCGGAATGCTCCGGAGCCGTGTTGCTTCTGAGCAGAGAGACCGTTCTTGAAAGCTCGTTCGTCACCGCCTCGCGGCTGTTGTCTCCGTTGAGATAGCCCTCTATGGAAAGCAGGCATTGCCCGAGCTCGCCGTGGAGCCATATCTTGGCGGCGAGCACCTCTTTTTCACGGACGATCCTGTCCATGCCGCGGTCATATTCCCGGATGGTCCGGTTGACCTGAGCAAGATGCTCGTTGCGTTTTTCCTCCTCGAGCATATCGTTGTAGCTGTCGGTCACGTCGTACGCAATCGTCTCAATAATTTCCCTGCCGCCGACCGCGATGTTACCGCGGACAAAATGCCTGACGCTGCCGTCCGGCAGGCGCAGGAAAACGATCCCGTCTCTGTCGTCGACCTCGCACCCGGGCTCGAAGGAGCGCTCAGCAAACCGGCGCTCAAGAAGGGCGGCGTCAAACACCCCCACGCCGAAGGCGTCGTTGCTGATGCGCTGCATCGTGTCGTTGACGAGCCGCGGGAAACCGTCCTGCATGCTGCAGCAGATGCCGACGGGCATCTGGTCGAGTCCCTCGCAGAGGGACCCGGCGGAAAGCTCTCTGCCCGCCGATCTCCGGGTAAGGACGGATACCGCCGCTACCGCCGCGAGGGAGAAGCCCCCGCAGAGACAAAGGACCGCGAAGGGAAGCTCCAGAACAGATACGACGTGGGGAGCATTCTGCTTGCCCACAGACAACATGTCGAGACACATCGCCAGCGAGGCCGACGGAATGAGGCTCGCAAGAGCCCCGAGTATGCTGAAAAAGAAGAGCCTGCCGCCCTTCGGATA
>JAILDS010000261.1 GCA_024689165.1 Clostridia bacterium | reverse complement strand
CCAAGGAAACCGCCCGAGAGGGCGGTTTTTGCGACCCGAGGGGATTCGAACCCTGAGAGGGTGAGCGGCGTGAAGGAAACGCTCCGGGGGAGCGTTTTCAGCCGCGAAGTCCGAAGCGGCTGTGCCGCGAGGATGCAAAATGCGGAGCATTTTACCCGCTGGGTCACCAAGGAAACCGCCCGAGAGGGCGGTTTTTGCGACCCGAGGGGATTCGAACCCTGAGAGGGTGAGCGGCGAGAAGGAAACGCTCCGGTGGAGCGTTTCCAGCCGCGAAGTCCGAAGCGGCTGTGCCGCGAGGATGCAAAATGCGGAGCATTTTACCCGCTGAGTCACCAAAAAACTGCCTTTTGTCTGCTGACAAAAGGCGGTTTTTTGAACGATGTGTTCCGCTTCGCGGAACGTGATGCGCCCTTCGGACGTGATGTCTGCTTTCTTTTCGGTATCCGATATTTATTTATCGATATTATGCAACATTATTATGCAACATTTTGCTCCTGAATACCGTCTATAATAATAGAGGTGTCAGTCAATGAAAAAATCACTCAGCTTTATTACAATGATTGTTATTATGCTCTCCTTTTCTGCTTGCGGGAAGACTACCGTTGAATGGAACGGTAAAACAGAAGAGATGGCAAATCTTTTGATGGTTTCAGATATAACCGATCTTTATGAATATGTTGGTTTAGTTGATTACGTGTTTGTCGGAACTGTCGATGAGATCGAGCATAATGTTATCCCCGAAAAAACAAAAGAGCATTATGATTCCTACAGCGAATACAGAATAAACGTAGACAAAAACCTGAAAGGTAACCTCGTCAGTAAGATAACCTGCAGAAAAATGGGCGGTTTCAAAAAAGACGGAACAATGCTGCTGGTATCCGCGGAAATGCCCGGAGGTAAAACTATAATGGATAACGGTCTTCCGGAAGTCGGCAGGCAATATATATTTCTTGCATATGCTCAGCAGGACGGCAGTTTGACTTTATCGGAAATATTTGACGACCGCGAGTATGATGCAGATTTATTGAATGAGTATACTGAATATATCGATCATGAAATTCCCAATGACAGAGAACGTTTCACTAGTACATATGATTCCGGTATGAACTGATCGTTGTCAGAAGGTCTGTACCTCAGTTCTGAGCGTATTGAAAACGAAATCATTCACGCTGACAGGTATGTATCTCATAATGAAGCATATGCAGAAATGATTATCCTTGCAGACAGATGTCGTTTTGTATGTTTGAGCTCTGGTGTGCTTTGAGGAGTTAACACCAAAAAAACCCATTTGGGCGATGATATACAAGAAAACCGCCCGACAGGGCGGTTTTTGCGTGCGTGAGATTCCGAGACTTTGGATGTCAAACGACTCGCGACGCCCGCTCGGCGGTGCGTCTCGTCTCAGGTCTTCGCGTAATGCATGAAGTTCGCGTTGACGAGCTTGTCGTAATCCACGGTGTGGAAAAGCGTCCCGTCCGGGAGCGGGTATACGCAGATATCCTCCGCCTCGTTGTCGTAATTCGGCAGATACCGTGTGAATTCCACCGAAACGGACCCGTCGGCGGGGTCTATCCTGAGGATCTGTTCCTCGCAGCTATCGCTCGCGTCGTAAGAAAGGTACAGTATGCCCTCATAAACCGACCCGCCCTGTATCCTTGTCACCTCTTCCTGAAGCGGGAAGGTCCCGAGGAATTCCATCGTTTCAAGGTCGTACCTGAGTATTTCGGTCACGTCCTTGAACTTTGAGGTGTACAGCAGCCCGGCGTCACGGTCGATCGCGCACCACGCGATACCGTCTGTGAGGTAGTCGCTCGTCAGGTCGTAATAGGTCCCGGTGTATTCAAGCGTCTCGCAGTCGTAAAGAAGGATGAAATTATATACGTAGCCCTGCCCCTTGATCTTGCCCTCGACGGAGGCGTATATTTTGCCCCCCGCGCAGTCGATGCCGCCGATATGGTTGCTGCCGTATTTTTCATAAAACTCCTTCGGTACGGCGTTTTTGACCTTTTTGACGCATTTCATGCCGAGGTCGAACTTCGCCAGACCGGTGAAGTTTATCGCCGTAAGCGCGCCGGAGCCGTAAAAAAACTCACCGTCGCAGCAGAGTCCCTGGGCAGTATACATGGACGTGACGGAGTTCATTTTTTCCTTGCGGACGAGCCGGTATCCGTCGGAAACGGTGTTCGATCCAGCGCCGAAAATATATGAAATGATGAGTATGAGCGTCGTAAAAAAGGACGTTATTTTTGACATGCCGGTCAGCTCCTTTGTTTTTTTACCCTGCCGTTTAGGTCCGAACTGCGGCGGGATGCTCTTGGGGCTAAGTCCTCCTCAATAAAGCCGAAATATCGTCCCAGCCAGTAAGAGAAGGTATAGACGTAGCAGCTTTCAATGACGCGGATGCCTGCGCCGTCTCTGTCGTAGAATGCGAAGGGGTTCCGGTCGAATTTCGAAACGGCTCTTTCGTCCGGCATCAGAAGATGCCCGGTCTCCTTCGAGCCGCCGCGCAGCGTGACGATCTGCACGTCATTCCTGCTTTCGACAGCCGTCGACGCGGCGAGGAACGAGCCGTTCTGCCGCCTGAACCAGTCGACGAGCATTTCCGTGTCGATCCCGTCTTCGGGGCAGCAGAGAAAATAAGGAAAATCATAACCGGGGTTGTGCTCTCGCCGGATGGTCCCGTTCCAGCCTCTGAAGCCCTCTTTGTACAGCTCCCTGAGGCGGGGGTCGTTTTCAAGAGCGATGAGCACCCAGTAAGCCAGCGTCGCCGCCATATGGTCGCCGTACATCATCTCTTCATACACGTCCTCGCCCAGAAGCTCGGCGCAGATACGGAACCTTTCTTCATGCGTCGTCGTAAGCTCGGCATAGCCGCGTTCTTTCGTGAGGCGGTCGTAGCTTTGACGGAAAATGCCTGCCTCGCCGGTGACTGCCATCGTCACCCTGTGATACATGAGCAGCTCGGCGGATTTCAGAGCGGCGTCCGCCCAGCCGATGCCTGTGTCGAAATGCTCCTCATTCCATCTGCCCCAGGTGGTGACGCCGAAGCACTCCATGAGACGGTAGCCGTTATTGATGATATGGCTCATCGTGTTTTTCGCGGAGGTCTTGAGTATCTCGTCGAGCTCGGGGTCGGTTTTGCCGAGTATCTCATGCGCAAAATAGATAAGAGCGAAGTGAGGCGTGAGCTCGTCAGAGCTCGTGTCGCCCTTATACACCATGCCGTCTGTGGTGAAGCCCTCGTCCTCATAGAGGTGCGCGAGCCTTTTCGGGACCGGCGCGTCGGCTGGTATGACCCTCCCTGCGACGCCGAGCGATTTGGCTTCCGTCGTTTCAAGGCAGACGGCCTTTCCGTTTTCGATACGGTAAAACAGTCCGTCGTCGGGGACAGGCTCCGCGGGGGTGATGAAGGTCCGGGCTACGAAACCGTCGCCCCGGCACGAGATGTTCATCAGCAGCTGGCAGGCTTCGACCGCCCGCACGGCGCTGTTTTTTGCCTCGACGGTGAGAGGAGCGTCTTCGCCGTATTTGTCGCGGAAGCAGGCGTATTTCATCAGCTCGCCGATGGCGTAGACGGCCGTGAACGCCCCGGAATTGTCGGAATGGCCGTACGGCACGCGGGACTCGGGATCCCTTGCCTTTTTGAGATCTCTCTGTGTGACAAGGCCGTGGCGGTCGACGTAACGTTTTGTTTCGGCCGTCAGCCGCATGGCTTTTTCTTCCGCTGTGGTCTCGCGAAGACTGACCAGCTGAGCCGCGGTATCCGTCAGGACCCAGACCTTCTCGGTCGACGGGTCAGGCGCGTAAACGGCGAGGACGTTGTCGTCCTCCAGATGCCTGTTCGCCGAAAAAAACATGACCGTGTCGGCGGCGCGTTCGGCGTCAGGCTCGATGCGTGTCAGACCGTTCGGAGCACCGAGCCAGAGGGCGGCGTCCGTGCGGGCGAAGCATGTATATTCGCTTTTTTTCGAAGGAAGCGGCTCCGGCAGCCCGCTCAGCTCCGGGGGAGCGCCGACGCCGACAGCCGAAAACAGCTCCTTTGGAACAGCGGGGGAGGCTTTGTCGAAAAATTCCGTTTCTCTTAAAAGGACGTGTTTGAGTCTGAGCTTTTCCATACATAGTCTACCTGCTTGTTTTGAGATCCGACGGATCAGACTCCGTCGAGCCAGCCGAATAAAGACGCGGCGTCGGTAAAATCGCCGGTGATCGCGTCGGCGCCGGCTTTCAGAAGACGCTCGCGCTTGACGGGATCGACCCCGCGCCGGCTGAGCTCGTTCGTCGCTGCCCCGAGTGAAAAACCGCCGTACCGTTTGCCCAGAGCGATCTCGACCTTGCCGTCGCCTACGACCAGAAGCTCCCCGCCGGAAAACCCGTTTTCCTCGAAGAGCATCTTCAGGACGGATTCCTTTGAGCAGTCGGCTCTGTGTTCCGGTGCGCCGGCGATCGTTCTGAACAGGTCGGCGACGCCGAGAAGCTCAGCTTCCCTGAGCACGTCGGCGTGGTCTGTGCCGCTGGCAAGGTACAGCCCGACGCCTCTGTCCCGAAGAGCCTTCAAAAAATCGACCGAACCTGCTATGAGGTAGTTTTCCGCCGGTTCGTCGCCGTTCTCGACGGCTCTCTTTTTCAGGCTCACGCTACTCATAAGGCGGCGGTTGTACTCTTCCTTGTACTCCCATTTGTCGCGCCTGACGCCCGTCAGCTCGAAGACCCTGTCCGAAAGCCACTCCATCTGGTACACGGTCTGGATCCCGGTGGATTCGTCGATATACCGCCGGACCTCGTCGCGCAAAGCCGGCTCTGAACCCGGGGACGCGCCTCCGAGCATGAACTCGAGCATCATCGGGCCCATGACCTTTTCCCAGCCGCAGCGGAAAGTCGAAACGGTGCCGTCGAAATCGAATACGGCGGCTTTGATTTTTCCGTTTGGATTTTCGGTTTTATTTATTATCTCCATCTTTCAAAAAGCGGGGTTCACAGGCGGCACAACGCCAGTCTGAGCTCGTCGCCCGTCGCGGTCCCCGTAACGCCGATCTTTCCGACGGTCACGCTTGAGGCGAGGTTGGCGAAGGCGACGGCCGTCCCTCCGGGCGCGCCCGAGGCAAAGGCGGCGCAGAAGGCCGAAAGGAACGTGTCGCCCGCTCCGACGATGTCAATGGGCGGTTCGGTTTTTACTGCCGGCACGAGGACCGCCCTGCCGTTCTCGCACCAGTACGCGCCCTTTTCGCCGACGGTCACTATCGCCGGCGCGCGGTTTTTTTCGCTGAGCCTTTCGGCAGACAGAGCCGGGGCGTCGGCCGGGCAGCCCGTTGCGGCGGCGGCTTCGACCTCGTTCGGCTTGACTATGACGTTTTCATAAAGGGCTATCCTGTCGCGGCTGTCGGCGACGACAGGCATTTTTTTTCCGAGCTCGCAGAGCCTTTTTCGGACTGCGGGGGTCACGACGCCGTATTCAAGCTGGTCGCAGACGGCGATTACGTCCGCGTTTTCGGATGCACTTTCAAGGTTTTGCAGTACCGCAGCCTCTAATTCCTCGCTTATCGGCGCGCGGTTTTCGAAATCGAGCCTCGGGTCCTCATAGACGACGTCCGAGATCCCCCCGCGCAGAGGCTTGCAGTAGCAGGGCGTGACGATGTTCGCCCCCTCTGCGATGTATTCTTCGGTCACGCCGACGTCTTTGAGGCATTTCCGGAGCAGAAAACCACGCCAGTCCGGCCCGACAGCCGAGACGGGGAGGACCTTGCCGACTCCGAGAGCCGCAAGGTTTGCGACGACGTTCCCTCCGCCCCCCGGGGAATACCTTTCCGACACGACCGGCAAAGGGTGATGCGGAGTCTCACGCGAGAGGCGCGACAGCCTCATGTCCGCTCTCCAGTAAGCGTCAAGGCACAGGTCACCGACGACGCAGACGCGGACGGATGGAAGCCTTGCCAGTATATCGTTGAGTGTTGAACGGTCAAGCATCATCTGAGACCCCGCCCTTTTTTTTCGAACCGTCCGGCGGACGTGACGAGCAGCCGCCAAAGGCTCGGTATAGTGACCTCGTGGTTGCCGCAGACGTACAGCCCCACCCCGCCGAGGGACACGGGCCGGTTGATTATGTTCTTCCTCGGCCGGTAATAGTACTCGTACCTGTCTTTGCCGACGTCGGTCTTGTAATCGCCGAGGGGGATGATATCGAAATTGGCGGTCGTTATGTTTTTGAGCATATGGCCCTGGTTCCTCGCTATCGACAGCGCCTTGAGAAAGACCTCCGCTCCGGTGACCGCAGACCCGACGTTCATGTGCACGCCCGCAGGGTCGAGCGTTGTTACCGCCTTGCAGAAGTAAGCGAAGTCCACGCCGCTCGTCTGCCCGATGGCGGCGAAATCAGCCTTCGGGTGCTGGTGGATGATGTCTGTTCCGATCGTTACGTGATAGGTGGCCGGTACGCCCATTCGATAGGCCCGCCAGAACACGCAGCTGTCGCGGTTGGGGAACCTTTCCGGATGTCGGTCGACGTAGTCTGCGAGGCTCTGACCGTAGCCTAAGCCTTTTTTCGCGCCCTCCGCGACAGCCTCGTTCATCCACGCGCCGGTCTCTTCCCACATGCCGAAGGAACCGTCCTCTATGGCGGTCGGGACATGCTCCGAGGTGCCGCCGAGATATGCGAGCTCAAAATCGTGTATCGACCCTGCGCCGTTCGACGCAAGGTGGGTGATGAAGCCCCTGTCCGCCAGGTCGATCAGATATTTCGACAGGGCGCACTTTATGACGTGCGCTCCGTAGAAAAACGTGACGCCGCAGCCGTTTTCACGGGCCCTGACGATGTTTTTGGCAAGGATATCCAGCTCCTCGCTGTGAAAAAGGTCGTCCTTCTCCGTATCGGGGATCCTGAGCGTATCCGCGGTCACGAGATTATGCCGCCCCGCGGCGGAGTAGGTTGCGGTTTTCGAGAAATCTATCCGTTCAGGCTTGAACAATGCACCCTCCCGAGGCCATTTGATGTAGTCTGCGCACGAAAACGTGATTTTTTGCCGCGCAGGACTTGAAGTCCGGCCGTCTGTCGGCTATGATATCATTATCCGGAGCGGTATGGACGATGCCGACCGCACGGAAGCTTTTTTTGAACAGGAGATCGCGATATGGAGAAAATAGTCGTACTTGACGGGTATACGCTCAACCCCGGAGACCTTAGCTGGGACGGGATCTCAAAGCTCGGCGAGCTGACCGTTTACGACAGGACTCCGTCCGGAAAGACTGTTGAAAGGATCGGGGACGCAAGTATCGTCCTGACGAACAAGACCCCGATCGACCGGGCCGTGATGGAGGCCTGCCCGGATATGCGTTATATCGGCGTTCTGGCGACCGGATACAATATAATCGACACGGCCGCCGCCTCCGAAAAGGGCGTCACGGTCACGAACGTACCCGCTTACAGCACGCAGTCGGTGGCGCAGCTCACGTTCGCGCTGCTGCTCGAGCTGTGCAACAGGGTCGGGCTGCACTCGGACAGCGTTCACGCCGGCACGGGCAACCCTTACGGCGATTTCTGCTATTATCTGACGCCGCAGACCGAGCTCGCCGGGAAAACGCTAGGCGTCGTCGGGTTCGGAAGGATCGGCAGGGCCGTCGCGAAGATCGCGATGGCTATGGGCATGGAGGTCGTTTATTACAACCGCAGGGAGGTGCCGGGTGACGGGGCGAAGGCGGTCTCCTTCGGCGAGCTGCTCAAAAGGAGCGACGTCGTTACCCTTCACTGCCCTCAGACCGCCGGGAACCTTAAAATGATAAACGCGGAAACGATAGCAAAAATGAAGACGGGAGCGATGCTGATCAACGACGCCCGGGGCGGGCTCGTCGACGAGAGAGCTCTCGCGGACGCGCTTATCGGCGGCAAGCTGGCGGGAGCGGCGGTCGACGTTCTCAGCTCAGAGCCGATCTCGCAGGACAATCCGCTTCTGACGGCGCCGAACTGCATCATCACTCCGCATATAGCGTGGGCGAGCACCGAAGCGAGAGTCAGGCTCATGAAAATGACCGAAGAGAACCTTAAAGCCTATCTCGCCGGAGACCCCGTGAACACAGTGGTTTAGTTATTTCGAAACAGCAGCCGCGCCGCAAAGCCTTGCGGCGCTTTATTCTATCGCGACCAGGATCAGGTCGTTGACGTTCGTCCCCGTAGCGCCCGTGAATACGAGCGCGCCGACCGCTTTCAGGGCGGCGTAGGAGTTGTTGTCGCGCAGGACGGCGTCGATGCTGAAGCCGGCCTTTTCAAGCTTCGCGGCGGTCTGACCGTCGCACATGGCGCCGGCGGCGTCCGTCGGACCGTCCGTTCCGTCGCTCCCGGCGGAAAAAACGGTCACGCCCGTGGAGCCCGCAAGGACCCTGGCGGCAGCGAGCACGAGCTCCTGATTGCGCCCGCCGAGGCCGTCCCCCTTGACGGTGACGGTCGTTTCACCGCCGAATATAAGGACTCTGCCGTGGAGCTCCTTGTGCGCGAGCGCGTATTTTGCGAGCTTTACGCCCATATTCTTTGCTTCGCCCGTCAGGTTCTCTTTGACGATGACCGGTCTGTAGCCCAGGTCCTCGGCGGAATCCGCCGCGCCGAGGCAAAGGACGTGGTTGTCACCGACTATTTCGTATTTCCCCGCGTTCGGAGCTTCATCCCCTTCGTCGGGGACGGTCGGCCCGGAGCCTATCCATCTCGGGTCGTTGCCGACGACGTCGGAAAGGGCGTAGGTGTCGACTTTCGCAGGCGCGCAGTGTTTGAGAAAACCGCCCGCCTTGACGAGTGAAAGACCGCGTCTGAGCGCGTTGAGCTCGGAGATGTCTGCTCCCGAGAGCATTTTTTCGCGGACGAGCCGGCTGTATTCGTCGAAATCGACCTTCGGCTTTTCGAAAAGCGCCGAAGCTCCTCCGGAGAGCAGGAATATCACCGTGTCGGTCGGACGGAGGTTTTCGGTCATCTCCCATACGCGTTCTGTCGCCTCGATGCCCGCCTCGTCCGTATATGGGTGCCCGGCCTCGAACGCGAGAAAGCCCGAAGGGGCGGGGCGCTCCAGGTGCCCGTATTTTGTTATGACCGCGCCCTTGACGATCTGTGAGCCGAGCGCGTCGTATGCGGCGTTCGCCATATTGACGGCGGCCTTGCCGACCGCGACGACGAAAACGTCGCCGTCGTAACTTGCCTTTTTTACCGCCGCAAGAGTCCTGTTATATGGGCTCGCGTATTCGACGGCCGCTTCGTAGATCTGTCTGCAATCGTTGTTCATATAAGCTTCTCCGCGATCCTCAATATTTCTTCAGCCAAATCTGCGCCGACGCCGAGCCTGCCCGGAATCTTGGCGAGCTGGGTCACGACCGTATGCGGCGCAGAACCGGGCTCAAAAACGGTCCTCGTGCCGTCGAAAAGGTTCAGGAATATCGCGCCGACGTAGTAAAACAGCGGCTCGTCGGCGAGCTGATAAACAGCCTGCGCGTAAGCTTCCTTGTCTTCCACGAGAGGCTGCAGGAACTTCAGCCTGCCGACGTTCGACGTCATGATCAGCGAACAGACTTTCCTGATGACGGGGTAAGCTTTTTCAAGCTGTTCCGGCGCTCTGATGCCGAGAGCCGAAAGCCTGTCGAAGAATTCCTTTTTGTCGCGGACGCCCGCCCAGAAAACTTTTTCGAG
>JAILDS010000257.1 GCA_024689165.1 Clostridia bacterium | reverse complement strand
TGAACTCTCCGGCAAGCCACATATTCTGCCATTCGCCGCCCCAGGACGCGCCCTTTTCTATCGGCTCGAAGCCGGACTCAGGCACGCTTCTGAGATGCTCGGGCGTATAGTAAGCCCTTGTGTCGGCAAGCTCGCCCACCTTTTTGAAGATGAGCTTTTCGTATATCTTCAGCGCGCTTTCGAGCTTTGAGAATATACGGTTGTTCAGGTTTTCATTATACATGTGACGCCTCCTTTTTGATCACACTGCTTGAGTAAATATGATACGTTACGAAACCTGTTTTACCGCCGACGGGCTTGTTCAGGTTTTTGACCCGGGTGTAGTCGACCGTCACTCCCGCGTCGGGATCGCCCGCGCTGAATTCAGCCGCGAGACGCGCCGCAAAAAGCTTGTCCTCCTCGGCAGGCTCCACGCCGAGACCGATTATAACGACGTGAGAACCGGGCATTTTCTGGGCGTGGAACCACCAGTCGTTCTTTTTGGCGGTTTTGAACGTGATCTTTTCATTCTGAAAGTTGTTCCTGCCGACGAGCACCCTGAACCCGTTCGGCGACGTGAACTCGGACGGAACGGACGGCGCGGCCTTGAGCTTTTCCCGCCTGCGCCTGATATATCCGTTGTCGACGAGCTCCTGCCTGATCGCCGCAAGCTCCGCGCCGGTCGCAGCAAGAGAAAGCTCCCAGCGGATCTGGCGGAGGTATTCGAGCTCTTCAAGACCAGCTCCGATGCGCTCCGTCAGGATCTTTTCCGCCGTCTGGAGCTTCCTGTATTCCTTGTAGTATCTCTGAGAATTTTCGACAGGAGTCAGCAGAGGCGAGACCGGGATATTCACGGGAGCATTCCCGTCATAATAGTTTTCGACCGTGTAGACCGCGGCCTTTTCCTTCAGCCTGTACAGATTCGCCTCTATAAGCTCGGCGTAAAGGCGTTTCTGCTCCCTGTCGGCGCAGCGGGCAAGCTCCTCTCTCTGGACGGTGATCGTCTTAGCCTCGCGCGAGATAAGACGCTCGACCGTTTTGATAAGCTCGTCGCTCCTGCCCCGAAGCCTCTGAACGGAATCCCTTTCACGGTAGAATTCGTCCATACACTCGCTCAGAGTCGGAAAGCTCCTGTTTTCGGCAAGCGAGCCGTACTGCGTTATCGGCATATATGAAAAATCCTTCGGCTCGCCGGAAACCGAAACAAGGCTCGGCTCGGCGCCGGAAACTGCCCGCAGCTTCAGCATTGTTATTCTATCGGCGAGCTTTTTTTCATCGCCTTGCGACAGGTATTCAAGCTCCCGCGCGATGAGCGGGCTGACTCCCTCGACCGTTCTGAGTATCGTTCCCGCTTCGGGAACCCTGACGGGACCTGCGTTCTCACGGAGCCGACCGCATATCGAACCCGCGATATCTTCTGCGGACGATTCAAAGATATTTAGTTTATCCTGACCTTTCGGCGGCTGATATCTGTACTGCGGGATAAAAGGCCGCGGACACGCCGCGTCGGTGCGCCTTATGGCGTCGATTATGACCCCGTCGCCGTCAAGGAGCGCAAGGTTGCTCGACTGCGCCATTATCTCAAGTGCGAGAGTGCGTTTTACCGGGTCGCCGAGATCGTCGGTCGCGTCGAAATCGAGAAATATTACTCTGTCGAGCCCTTTCTGGCGTATGGAGACCAGCTGCGCGTTCAACAGATGCTTGCGCATGAGCATACAGAACATCGGCGGCGCGTCGGGATTCTCGTAACTGTTTTTGGTCAGCGACAGCCGGGCCGAGGTGCCCGCGGCGCTGATGAGCAGCCTCTGCGTCCCGTATTCACGCGTACGCATAACAAACACCAGCTCCCTTTTGGAGGGCTGGTGTACCTTATCCACGCGGGCCGAGATCAGCTTTTCCTCAAGCTCACGGATGAGAAGTGAAATATATATACCGTCAAGCGCCATGACGTTATTCTAACGCGGAGTACGACGTTTTGTCAATAGCGGCGGTTTCCGAAGACTTGCTGTCAATGATCAACGAGAACGGTTTTTACGGGAGAACTGCCGTCGAAGCGTACTACCTCAACATCGGAAAGCCTGCCGAGCAGTTCCGTCAAAACCTCGACCGCGGGGTTTTCGGTCTCGAAATGGCCGCAGATGAACGCGCTGACGCCGCAGTTCAAGGCGCGAAGATACCTGTGGTGCGAGCATTCTCCGGTCACGATCGCGTCAACGGAGCCGAAAAGCGGCTCAAGCTCGTCGAAGCAG
>JAILDS010000137.1 GCA_024689165.1 Clostridia bacterium | reverse complement strand
GAACGCCTGCGTATCCTGTGCGGGCTCGGCAGGGATGAAAAGACCGTCGTCATAGCGACCCCGGCCGCCGCCGCGGGCTTTACGGTGCCTCCCGGCGAGCTCTCGGCACGGACTCTTTTCTGCAAAGTCGGCGGCACGGCTGATACGAGGACTCTGGCGTTGTCGCTCGAAAAAAACGGTTACGTCAGAAGCGAGCTCGTGGATGAAAAAGGTCTGTTTTCCGTCCGCGGAGACATTGTGGACTTTTTTTCGCCCGAATCGGATCTTCCCGTCAGGATAGAGCTCTTCGGCAGCGAGATAGATTCCGTCTCATACTTCGACCCCGACTCCCAGCGCCGTACCGGTGCCATAGGCGAATTCTCCATTATTCCCTCCGGAGAAGTGACCGTCGGCGACCCGGACGCTCTGGCAAAAAAGCTCCGCGCGCTTGCTTCGTCTCTGAGAACCAAAAACGCGCCGAAAGCAAAGGAAATACTGATACGCGACGCTCAGCTGCTCGAACAGGGCGTCCGACTTGCGGACCCGGACAAGTATCTGCCGCTGATATTTGAGCGGCCCGCGACGCTGTTCGACCATATCGGAGACAGGCTGCTGCTCGTCTGCGACAGCGGCTCTGTGAAAAACGCTTTCGATGAGCGCGAAAAACTCGACCGCGAGACCGCCAAAGCTCTTTTTGAGGAAGGTGTTCTGTGCAGGGGGCTTGATAAATATTCCGCAGCCTTTTCGGAGCTGTGCGCCGAATATGAAAAGCGCGGGGCGGTCTTCCTCGATAATTTCCGCCGCGGCTCCTTCGATACCCCGGTGAAGCATCTTGCGGTATACGATATGGCGCCGACTCCCGCATGGAACGGTTCCGCGCCTGCCGTGCTCGAGGATCTGGAGTCGTCTCTTTTCAACCAGAGGCTCAATATAATCCTGACCGGGACCCGGGCGGCGGCAAACGCCCTGCAGAAGCTCCTTGACGAAAAAGAGATATCGAACACGATCTATTCGGGCATACCGAACATTTCCGGATCGGACCTGCGAGATTACCTGAGCGGCCGTACTTCCGGTGGCTCGGGCGTTATGCTCATTCCCGGCTCATTGAGTTCAGGTTTGAAGCTCTCTGCTCTCGGCGTGACTCTGACCGCCTGCGTCAAGGCCGAGAGGGCTCAGCCGGCAAAGCCTTCCCGCCGCAGAAGAAACGATGAGAACGCCTTTACCTCCCTCGAGGAGCTCCAGCCGGGGAACTACGTCGTGCATAATTATCACGGCATCGGCGTTTACGACGGCATAGTCGCGATGGAGTCGGACGGGCAGAAAAAGGATTATATCAAGGTCAATTACGCCGGCGGGGACGTGCTTTACGTATCCGTAACGGAGCTCGACGCCCTGTCCAAGTACATCGGCAACGCGGACGAGAACGGCGAATACAGGGTCCGCGTCAACAGGCTCGATTCCGTTTCTTGGCAGCGGACGAAGCAGAAGGTCAGGGGCCAGCTTGCCGATATAGCCGAAGACCTTATCAGAATGTATTCGGACAGACTCAGGAGCGAGGGTCACGCCTTCGAGCCGGACACAGACCTCCAGCGCGATTTCGAGCTGAGGTTCGAGTATGACGAGACGCCCTCCCAGCTGCAGGCCGCGGACGAGATAAAAGCCGACATGGAACGGCCCTGCCCGATGGACAGGCTTCTGTGCGGCGACGTCGGTTTCGGCAAGACGGAGGTCGCCCTCAGGGCCGCCTTCAAATGCGTGTGCGAGGGCATGCAGGTCGCTATCCTCGTGCCGACGACGATACTCGCCATGCAGCATTACAGGACCATGCTCGCGCGTTTCAGGGATTTCCCCGTGAACGTCGCGATGCTCTCGCGTTTCTGTGATAAGGATGAAAAAGCCAAGGTCCTCAGAGGTCTGGAGTCCGGGACGACGGACATAGTCGTCGGGACTCACAGCCTCATAGCCGGCAGCGTGAGATTCAGCCGCCTCGGGCTTCTGATCGTCGATGAGGAGCAGCGCTTCGGCGTGATGCAGAAAGAAAAATTCCGTTCGCTGTACCCTTCGATCGACATACTGACGCTGACCGCTACGCCCATACCGAGGACCCTCAATTTCGCGCTGTCCGGCATAAGGGACATGTCGTCGATCGACGAGGCGCCGATGGACAGAAGCCCCGTGCAGACCTTCGTCATCGAAAACGATTTCGGTATCCTCGACTCTGCCGTCAAGTCCGAGCTTGCCCGCAACGGTCAGGTCTTCTGGCTGCATAACAGGATAAGCGATATAGAAAAGACCGCCGCCATGATCGCGGAGGCGAACCCCGGCGCCAGGGTCGATATAGGGCACGGGAAGATGGGCGAGTCGGAGCTGTCCGAAGTCTGGCGCAGGATGACGGACAACGAGACGGACGTGCTCGTCTGCACTACCATCATCGAGACGGGCGTCGACGTGCCGAACGCGAACACGCTCATCATAGAGGACGCCGACCGCTTCGGCCTCGCCCAGCTCCACCAGCTGCGGGGCAGGGTAGGGCGTTCATCGCGCCGCGCGAACGCGTATTTCGCATTCAATCCGGATAAGGAGATGACGGAGACTGCCCGCCGCAGGCTTGAGGCCATACGGGAATACACGGAATTCGGTTCCGGATATAAGATCGCCGTGCGCGACCTTGAGATCAGGGGCGCGGGCAACCTGCTCGGCGCCGAACAGCACGGCGCCATCGCCGCCGTGGGCTACAATATGTTCATCAGACTGCTCAGAGAAGCGGTCGACGTCAGACAGCGCGGCGCCGACCGGGAACGGCTGCCGTCGGATTTAGACGGGACGGACGCTTCAGGCAGCGAACAAGAGCCTTCCTTCGCATCCGGACTGCGCGGTCACGCTCACGCTCCATCTCTTCCCGCCGCTTCTTCCGACGCGCAGCAGGGCGACAACCCGTGCCCGGTCGACCTGCGGCTGAACGCACGGATCCCTGAATCGTATATCAAAGATACCTCACAACGGCTCGAGATGTACAGAAAAGTGTCTTCCGCCTCGGATGAGGAGGAGTTCTCCGACATAACGGACGAGTTCTTCGACCGTTTCGGCGAGGTACCTGCCAGCGTGCTGACCCTCCTAGAGGTCGGCAGGATCAGGTCGCGCGCGAGATCGCTCGGTATCACGGGCGTCAAACAGACCGACAGAGGCATTTGCTTCTACGTCGGCAGGCAGACAAAGGAACAGGTCGTCCTGCTAAGCCGCCGTCTTTCGGGCAGGGCGGTATTTGCGGCGGGGGCTCAGAACCTGTACCGTTACGCAGTGCCTCCCGCCACCCGTCCGGACAAGGCCTGC
>JAILDS010000120.1 GCA_024689165.1 Clostridia bacterium | reverse complement strand
GTGAAATGCTCCGTCTGCGGAGAAATACTGACCGAACAGGAAGAAATACCCGCCGCCGGGCATTCTTTCGGCGAGTGGGCTGTCGTGACGCCGGCGTCGATACTTGAGGAAGGACTCGAGGAGCGCGTCTGCACCGTCTGCGGAGAAAAAGAGTCGAGAGAGCTCGCGAAGCTTGAGATCGCGGTCACGGTGACCGACGAGAGCGGGGAAGCGGCGGTCTCTTACGCCGCCGGCGCTTTCCCGGAGGGGACGGAGCTTGCTGTCGCCGCCGAGGGCTCGGGCGAGCTCGCGTGCGCCGCCTACGGGCTGCTGCCGAAGAACGACCTCAAAATCGTGACCGTGGCGGCCTACCCGGCGGGCGCGGGCGAAAGCACTGAGCCGATACAGGGCGACGCCGTGCTGACGGTCGACGTACCGGAGGGCTTCGACGAGAGCGCCCTCGCGGTATATGAGATCACGGAAGACGGGCTTGTTGAGCTCGAATTCACGGTCAAGGACGGCAAGGTCACGTTCCGCTGCGGCTCCGGCGCGTACGTCATAGCCGACAAGACCGAAAAATATGAAAACGATTTTCTCGAGGGCGACCTTGACGGGGACGGACAGGTCAGCGCGGCTGACGCAAGGCTGGCGCTGCGGGCGTCCGTAGGACTTGAAGAGAACACCGCCCGCCAGAACGCCGCCTGCGACGTGAACCTTGATACGGAAGTTACCCCCGCCGACGCGCGGCTCATCCTCAGAAAGGTCGTGGGTCTCGAGGAAGCGCTGCCGGTAAAGGAAGCGTAAGCCCTGACGACGTTGCATAGGCATACGAGAATCGAACTAAAACGCTTTACAGAGGTCTTTTTTGGTGATTTTCGCAGATTCTTCCTTGCTTGCCGTCAGGCAAGCGGCGTCATCATCAACAAAAATCCCTCAAAAAATCCTCACTGTAAAGTGCGAAGCAGTTTTTGCGGACAGAATTTTAGTTCAGGCGAGGAAAGTCGCGCGGTTAATCCTTCCGGATTAACAAGCGATTTGACAAAGCATGGGCGAAAATTCAGCCGCAAAAACCGATTTGGGTCCGACTCTCGTATGCCTAAACAGAACGATCCCCGCCGGCGGCGGGGATCGAGTATAGTTGGGCCTTATGGCAGCGCGGCAGGGCAACAGCCCCTGTCCCCCTTTGTCGGCTTCGCCGAGGACAAGACCGGCGGCCCCGGCGAGGGCGTAATTCGCCAAAGAGCCCTTCGGGGAGGCTCCCGCCGCGTAAAAAAGCCGGGAAGCGGCGCCGTCTGTAAGCTTGCATTTCCGCGGCAGTGACGCTATAATCGGAAAAGATAAAAATCCTACGGGGGCTGTTATGAAGTTCGCTGCACTGATAAAAGGCATCTTCGCCGCGCTGCTGGGGCTCATCCTCACGCTCTGCGGCTCGTTCCCGCGCGTCCCGCACGAAAGCTCTCTTGAGCTGATATGGTCCGACGAGTTCGACGGCGACCTCCTCGACACGCAGAAATGGGAGGGCCACTACTGCGGGAACGGGGAGCCCTCCGTGCGCCGGGGGAGCTACTGGCACACCGACATGGCGACCGTGCAGGACGGCGCGCTGCACATCCGTACCGAGTACTGTCCCGAGGGCTACAACGGCAACGGCAAGCCCGGCTGGTACACCTGCGGGATAGACACGAACGGTCTGTTCGAGCCCACCTACGGCTACTTCGAGTGCCGCTGCATACTGCCGAAGGGCAGCGGGCTGTGGTCGGCGTTCTGGATGATCTCAGACAACATGGCGTTTTCCGCCGAACGCGGGGACGTGGAGGGCGGCACCGACGGCGCGGAGATCGACGTGTTCGAGTCGCCTTTCTACGGGACGGGCGCGCCGCGCAGGGTAACGTCCAACATACATTACGACGGCTACGGCGAATACCACCGTTCCGCCAACGTCTGCGAGCCCTACGTGCTGTTCAACGATCCCTATGAAAAATACAACACCTACGGCATCGAATGGGATGAGAACGGCTACACCTTCTACATCAACGGCATAAAGACCGGGTATTCGGACTTCGGCGGGGCGTCGAGGGTGCCGGAATACCTCATCCTCTCGGTCGAGGTCGACGGCGGCGACGCCAACCCGTACCGGACCTGGTCGTCCGGCGCGCTCACGCCGGAGACAGAAACGACCGACTTCATAATCGATTACGTCAGAGCGTATAGATCCAGGGACGGGAGGAAAAGCGTGAAAAGCTCACTTGAAGGGACCCCGATGTACCCGCTGACCGAAGGACCCGTCGTCACCGACGAGAGCGTGTGCTTCGTCTGCGGCGAGCGTGAAAAGGGCCTGCTTTACGACATAGAGCGCGTGCTGTCCGTCACATCCTACGACGGCGAAACGGTTTACGAGGAAGGGACGGACTACGTCGTGAAGGACGGGAAGCTCTGCCTGCCGGAGGGGTCGCGGATACCCGGTATACCCGAGGAGGAGTACTACTCAGAGGGCGAGCAGGCGATCCTGACCGCAAAAAAGCCCGACGGGACGGTCTCTCCGCTGTATTTCAGCGGCACCGGCGGGATACAGTCGCGGCAGGTATTGGTGACTTACGTCCATACGGACAAGTGGGACGGCTACGTCCAGCCGCACGAGGAGGGGCGCTTCGGCGCGTTTCTTGACAAGCTGTCCGCCGGCGAGGACGTCACGGTGATGTTCTACGGGGACTCCATCACCTACGGCGCGGACTCGAGCCTTGTCCATAACACCGCGCCTTATGATCCCCCGTACACGGTCCTGACCGTCGACACCCTCGCCCGGCTTTACGGGTACTCCGTAAACTACGCCCCGGCGGAGGCGGAGGGAGCATACTCCGGGGCGTTCATCGAGTCGGACTACGGCGATAACGGGACGATCACCTACGTCAACACCGCCGTGGGCGGCTGGACGTCCGCCGACGGCGTCGGGCACGCAAAAACCCACGTCGACCCGCAGATCGAAAAGTACGGCTGCGACCTGTTCGTCCTTGCGTTCGGCATGAACGACGGCGGCAAGCCCGCCGAGACCGCGGCCAACTGCGAAAAGATAATAAAACGGGTGCTCGGACTCAGCCCCGACTGCTCCGTGATGCTCGTTTCCACCATGATGCCCAACCCGATACTCCTCGGCGGCTGGGTCGGCTCCAAGCCCTCGCAGGAAGCGAAGCTCGTCGCCCTTGCGAACAAACTCTGCCGCCGCGGGGCCGACTGCGGCGTCGCGAGGATGACCTCCGTGAGCAAGTCGATACTCGAAAAAAAGGCGTTCATCGACTACACCGGCAACAACGTCAACCACCCCAACGACTTTTTCAGCCGGGTCTACGCCCAGACCCTCATACAGACCCTTATCGGGTATGACTCTGATACTAATCAAATCCTAAACTGAATCCAATCTGCGGCGGCTGAGTCCGCCCGTCTGTGTCAAACGGTTTTACCGGGCGACAGCCCGCTTGCAACCGTTTTTCTTGACGGACGAACCCATTCATCCGCATCTTGAACACAGTTTAGAATCCGCTTAGTATGAGTTCGGCGCGGCGGAATAGAATCGCCTCTGAATTATCACAACGTCCGGGAAGCTGCCCTCCCGGACGTTTTCGATTGCTTTGATTTTTAATTCGGACAGGCGTGATATCACGTTTTCAAGAAAAATACAGAGCGGAAGCGTCGTTTTTTCGGCAGATTTTGGTTATGACCCAAAATCTGCCGGATATTTCTTGACTGCCTGCATGTTCCGGGGGATAGCTAAACGATGTATATCTGCACAAAAAGCCCCGGGCGCAGGTCCGGAGCTTTTCGTTTTGGAAGCTTTACTCAGACAGTGTCGTCGGTAGGCGGAACGTTGGGAAATGTTGTATTTTTCGCGTCCGCGTGGGGCGACGTTTCTCCGAGCTTGCACAGGTACAGAAGATACAGAAAACAACCGGCACTTTCAAGAAAAATTATTAAGAAAGATAGATAGTGGATTCCTCCCTGATTCAAATAATCGTAATAATCGCCAAAACTTGCTAATCCAGTTAAAACTGCGGGAAGCCACCAGACCTTCAGGAGCTTACTCGGCTTGTCCGAAAATGACCGGATCACTCCTGCCGAAACAAGACCCAGATAAGAAACAAAAATCCATGAAATGATAATGATAAAAAGGTACAAGGGGATTCCCGAACGGGTATCGTCCTGCGAATTACGGAAAAAAAGAATGAAATATCTTATACAGAAAAAAAGTCTCTCAGCCAGAAATAAGAGCGCGGGAACAACGGCGGTAATATTTCTTTTCCTCAAAAGGAGCATTACAGCTGCGGTCAAATATACAATAAAGTTGAGCGTAAAACTTGTACTTCTAGATAATTGAAAAGATGGAGCAGTCAATACTGTTCCGAATATTCCGAGAACTATCCAAATGATGGCTGCCGCAGGGAAAGGCTTATACGATTTCTTCTTCGTTTTCACCTTTGAAACGGCCGCGGCTCTCGGCTGTTCCGTTCCGCAGTGGACGCACACGACGGCGGCGTCGTAGATCTCGGCGCCGCAGTTGACGCAGTTCTTCATATCACACCGCCTTTTCGTAATCGACCTCGTACGAGCCGATGAGCATCTTTATGAAGTCGATGAGGGCAAGGATACCCCCGAGGCCGAACCAGCAGGTCAGCAGACGGAGAACGCCCTTCTTGCTCTCGCCGAGGTAGAAGTTGTGCACTCCGAAGCCCCCGAGGAAAAAGGCGAGCAGGATCGCGGTGGTCTTGTCCTTGTCCGGAGGGCACCAGGAGTCGGAGTCGTTTTTCGCCGCCTTTGCCGCGCCGTAGTTGGCGGCGAAGCCGCAGCCCATGCAGACCGCGGCCCCGGGAGAAAGCGGCTTGCCGCAGTTCGCGCAGAACGCTTCGCCCGAGCCGGCGGGGCAGCCGCAGCCGAGACATATCGCCTGATTTTCATTCATTTCTTTTCCGCAGGTTTTGCAGAACATTCTTTTCACCTCTCATGTTGTTTGCGGAGATTATAACCGATAGTTGTCAGCTAGTTAACTATTATAATATCTGAAATCAACCAAAACAATACGCGATACGGATAGAATCGGTATCAGTTGACAAAAATTGTTTTGGAGGTATCACGATGGTTGACTTCGGCGTCAGGCTCAAAGAGCTGCGGAAAGAGAACGGGATGACTCAGCGTCAGCTCGCAGAGAGGCTCGGCGTCACCAAGTCCATGGTCAGCTATTATGAA
>JAILDS010000116.1 GCA_024689165.1 Clostridia bacterium | reverse complement strand
ATGCTTGTATCTTTGACAAGCTCCTGCGGGTAACTGCCGAACAGTATCGAATCACCCGCAGAAACAGCGCCGGCCTTTGTGAGCAGCCCGGGGCCGAGCGCGCCGACAAGCAGGCACGCCGCGAGTATGAGGGGAAGGATCCTTTTTTTCATAAAAACATCTCCTTTTCAGACGCCGGGAGGGCGGAACAGCGCGAGCAGATAAGCTTCGGACCCTGCCGCGGCGCGGGCGTTATTCGTGCACGTCGAAAGCGTCGGCGCATTCGAGGGCTATGTCCCCGTCCTCCCACGAATACGGGATATCTACGGTCGCTTTGCTCCCCTCGGTGTAGGTGATGGAGACAAAGCCCTTTTTGACCTCATAATAACCGCCGGCGGTGTGGTTCAGGCTCTTTACGCGCATCTCGAAGCTGTTCGGCGCGTAGAATTCAAGCTCATATGAGGTCGAGTTCACGTAAAAGCTGAAATAATACCCGTTGAGCGCCTCTTTGACCCTGTATTCCTCGTCGCTGTCAGCAGGCTCGTACAGGGCTTTGACGGCGCGGTATCCCTCCGGGTCGGCTTTCATCGCAACGTCCTCATCCGAAGAACACTTCACTATATCCTCGGTCTTGATCTTGAGCAGCTCGTCGTCGTCGACGCCATAGACCTTTACGGTCAGAGTCCTTCCGTCGGCTGCTTCAGCCTCAGGGATCTTGAATGTCGACAGGACCTTCAGCTCGCTGCCAAGGTACACATCCTCAAGATAGTCGCTGTAGTAATAATTCTGTATCCATTTCCCTACTTTGACGTGCTTTTCGGAAGAATAGGTGTTTGTATCGTTGAACGTTGCTTTCGAAAGCTTGCTGCTGATCCTCAGGTTCGCGTCAGCTGTCGATACCGTATAGAAAACGTAGAGCATCTTCAGAGTACTGTTATCCTCGTCTGTGTAGCCGTTGTCAAGATATATTCCGTCGAGAGAAACGTGCTTTGTTTTGCTTACTTCGTCGTCCGGCGCGGCGGTAGTGGTTACGGCGGTCGTGGTCGTCGCCTCATCCGCCGGCGCGGCCTGTCCCCCGTCCGCCGTCGAGGCGGGGGCGGACGTTCCCCCGCCTCCGCAGGCGCAAAGCGCGAACAGCAGAGATAACACGATCAGGATGGCAAGTGTTTTTTTCATGATATTTACTCCTTTCTGTTTTTCAGCTTTTCAGCGGCCGAATTGACAGTCGTTATTTCCGGAATAGGTGACCCACATCTCAAGCATATTTATGGGGTCGTTGAAGTCGGCGATCCAGCCTTCGCGGGCAATGTCGAAATTGCCCTGCTTCCTCTCCTCAAGGAAGACGTTCCAATCAAGCTGGGTAATGGTCATCTCGATGCCGAGGACGCTGAGATCCTGCTGGATAGCCTGGGCGATGGCAACGTGGCCGGTGGACCAGTTGGTAAGGTATTCGATCCATATCGGCGTTTCCGGCGAAAGCTTCCCGTCCGCACCGAATCTATATCCCGCGCGTTTCAGCAGCTCTCTTGCTTCGGACACAGTCTTCTCATAGCTGCCGACGATGGAATGCGGATCGTAATAGGCGTTATCGTCCGGATCCGCCTTAAAAACACCTCCGTTGCCGTCGGCCATTCCGAGTGGTATGAATGAGCTTGCGGCAACCTGACCGGTCTGACCTATGTTCTCGCAGATGTATTCCCTGTCGATAAGGATAGAGAACGCATGTCTCATATCCGCGGCCTGTTGGGCTGTCTTGCCATTGAAAAGACTGCTGCGTTGATTGAAAGCACAATAATACGTTCCAAGCTCGTCAACAATATGTAGCTCAGGATTGTCGATGAGGTTCTTGATCTCGTAGGTGGGAGCGGAGTCGGCAAAGTCGATGTAGCCGGCGTTGAAAGCAGAATAAATGGAGTTGTCATCAACAGAAAGCATAAACTCAAGTTTCTCAACCTCAACCGAATCGGCGTCATACCAATACGGGTTCTTTTCATAGGTCATGGAATAATCATGGCTCCAGCCTGTGCAGACAAACGCCCCGTTTGACACAAAGCCGGCTTCTTCGCACCATCCGCCGGGGTTTGATCGGTAAAAGGGATAAGATTCAACAGCCTGTCTTTTCACCGGATAGAATGTCGGGAAAGCCATTAAGTCTTCCATGAAGGGGCAGGGTGCCTCAAGCTCGAACTCGAGGGTGACGCCGTCCTTCGCGTGAACGGCAAGCTTGTTGGGATAGCCCTTGAAGCCGGAGAACATGTAGCCGTAGTCGGCGGCAGTCTCTTCGGAGGCGGCGCGCTTCCAGGAGTACTCGAAGTCGGCGGCGGTAAGGCTGCTTCCGTCCGACCACCTCAGACCACGTTTCAGCTTTACTGTATATTTAAGACCGTCACTGCTGACGGAGCAGCTTTCTGCGCACGCGGGAACACACTTACCGTATTCGTCATAGGTATACAGTCCTGAAAAACTGTTCGCAGCAAGGCAGGCGCCGTCAACGGAGGAGTTGAGAGCCGGATCAAGGAAGTCGGGCTCGGAAGCAAGATTGATCCTGAGGGTGCGTCTGCCTCCGGCTAACTTTGCATACATAAAGTATTTAGTGGCATAAGCGCTTGAGTAAATTCCGGAGACATAGCTTTTCTGGAGGTATATATCGTTATAATAGTAAATCGGTAAGATGCACCAGGTTGACATGAGAATATCTTCTGCCTCATGCATAAGCTCCACGCGCTTTGCATAATCGGTCTCCGATTTGATCTGCGATATCAGGTTGTCGTAACGATACCATTCTGTCTTGGGATCGAGCATAAGCGTTCCCGCCACCGATGACGCTTCGTCCATTCCCAGCGCGGCGCGGAGGATGAGCCTCGCGTCCTGCGCGGTGATGTATCCGTCCGAGTCGGCGTCGGCCAGCCAGAAGGCGCCGCCGGACTCGTCTTCAAGTCCGATGGCGTACCGGAGCGTCAGTCTCGCGTCCGACGCGGCGGTCTGTCCGTCGCCGTCGATGTCATACGCCGCAGCAAAGGGAAGCATGGGGAATGAAAACAGCAAACATACTGCCAGGAGAGAGGATAATATTTTTTTCTTCATTTTCTTGCATCCTCGTTTCATTTTTTGTTGAGCCGAAAGGTTTTTCTACCTGTTCTCAGCTGTGTGATTATTCGGGCAAAACCACCTCAACCGCCCGTTTAGCCGAGATCGTTTATGTCTATGTCGAGCCCGTACTCGTCGCAGAACATCCGGAACAGCTCCTCGACCCCATAACCGGATTCGTCTAAGGTATAAAAGCTGAACACCCCTCCGTCTTCCGGATGCTCCGAGAATTCGCCGGTGTAATACTCGATTCGCAGAGTACCCCTATCGCCCGGCGCGCAGTAGTCATAATACGTTTTTCCGCCCATGACGTGGTCGCCGTGTTCCACCATCCAGTTCACAAGTATATTCCGTGAATCCTTCGACGGATCTCCCGCTCCGGAGCCTATTCCCAAAGCAGCGCGGAGGACGCTCCTCGCGTCCTGCGCGGTGATCAGGCCGTCCCCGTCCGCGTCGGCGGCGGTTATCCCGGAGGACGTAAGGGTCTCGAGCCTGAGCGCGGCTCTGAGCGTGAGCCTCGCGTCCTCCGCGGTCACAGTACCGT
>JAILDS010000057.1 GCA_024689165.1 Clostridia bacterium | reverse complement strand
TGAAACACTATCTTTTCACATTCAGCTTCAATTCGAATACGTTCTTCTTTTGCAAGCGCATGTTCCTCCAAGGACTGTTTGAGCATTTTAAGAGCGCCAAGCAAAGAATAATCTTGTTGAAGGAGATGAACTGCTGATGTTATCCACGCCTTCTCTTTATCCGGAATCATTCCGAAGATATTCTCCATAAACTGATCTGAAGAATCCCCGATCACTAACCCTAAACGGATTTTTATCTCCTTGATCCCAAGGATAGCAAGACGGGACCATCCTATTAGATTCAGTCGGCAAACACCTGCAACAGCTCCTCCGCCGACACCGCGAACAAGTGCGTCAACGCCGTCAACAGCACAGAAAACACCGTTGCTGACAAGCATCATGATCCTCAGATCTGCGTGTTTATCCGTAGGAATGCATTCTTTCCAGGTCAGGTCAAAATTGATTTTTCGGCGAAGCATCCAAAAAACACGGACCGCGAGAGCTTGGAATACAACAGGGATAGACATGGTTAACCCGAAGCGAGCGTCGTAACCCTGTTCAAATACTTTCGTCATAACGTCGGCAATGGAAGCATTGTCGTTCTTACTGTAATCGAATTGCTGCAGAAGAGAGTAAAAAGGAAGCGGGATACCCATTCCTCTGCTGTCATTTCCGGCCAATCTTTTTTTCTCTGCCCGTGTTGAGCTGGATCCGACGGCGTCGGAAATCAGATGACCGAGCCAGTTCAGGAATCCGCAAAAAAGTTTTGCGGGGAAGGATCCGCCAACCATATAAGGAAACGCTCCGCTTGTTTTTTTAGGTTCAGCGTGGATTATTTTTCCATTATCAAAAAATGTGCCGGAGTTGCTGAACTGATCGATAATAGAAAACACAAGACCTATCGGATCTGGGCTGTGCGCCAGTGACTTAAGATGGTGGTTCGTTGGATTCATATCGGCAAGAACACTGTCTGCCACATTCAGATCCTTTGCGTATCGGGCGTCATACGGCACAGGGAATGCCTGCTCCAGATAGCTGATGCATTTCTCTAGCGTATCAGGTGCTTTTTTCGGTTTTTCTTTCTCACGCTTATCGTGCTTAAAGAAAAACTGAGCCGCACGCTGAACAAAAGAATCCATAGCATGATCTCCAACAGCCTGCAGTTTTGAATCTCCCGGTGCTCCAACAAAAACAACATCGACAAGTCCTGCGATACCGCCGCAAAACGCAGCAGTCGTATAGTCTGTTGCGTCGCACTTTACGTCACGGATTTGTTCTTGCGTAATCAAATCGTTTGTATTAATAATTTGTTCGCTCATGTTGACCTCATTATAATATATGGTTGATTTGTGAACAAATAATGCCTTTTACAATCTCTCTCGCTAAAACAAAGAATTACGCTTCGCCGGTACCGGGAACGCGGACAGCCCATGTTTTCCGCGGGAAACGACAATTTCCGTACATCCTTAAATAATTATATAAAAAACCGCATGGGATATCAAGACGGAAAAACGCCTTCATGCTGCCGACGATACGACGGATGTATTTTATACCGGTTGCCAAAAAAAGAGCGAACAGTTGAAATAAATAGCTTGACACGGTGGTTCGTATGTTGTAAAATACGACTAACCCTTATTGAGAGTGGCTGAGAGAGACGGCTCTGTGACGCCCGGCAACCTGTTTTCCACAAGGTGCCAATTCCGCGGATTATCCGAAAGATAAGGTAATCGGAACCAAGCCCGGGGTTAATTCCCCGGGCATTTTTTCAGGAGAAGGATATGAAAAGACTTTTTACAAGCGAATCTGTGACCGAGGGGCATCCCGATAAGATCTGCGACCGCATTTCCGACGCCGTTGTCGACGCATACCTTGCCGCCGACCCGCAGTCGCGCGTAGCCTGCGAGTGCATCGCAACGACCGGGATGGTCCTTGTGATGGGCGAAATATCATCGGAAGCGACTGTCGACGTCGCCTCTGTAGCCAGGAACGTCATCCGTGAGACCGGCTATGACGCTCCGGACAAGACCTTTGACGGCAACTCCTGCGCGGTCCTCGTCGCGCTCGACAGGCAGTCGCCGGATATCTCCATGGGCGTCAGCCGTTCCTACGAGCTCAAAAACGGCGAGGAAGACGAGTACAACCTCAACGGGGCGGGCGATCAGGGAATCATGTTCGGTTACGCCTGCGACGAGACGCCCGAGCTCATGCCAATGCCAATTGTGCTGGCGCACAGGATGGCGAAAAGGCTTACCGAGGCGCGCAGGAGCGGCGAGATACCCTATCTTCTTCCCGACGGGAAAACGCAGGTCACAGTTGAGTACGACGGTGACAAGCCGGTCAGGATCGACACCGTCGTGTGCTCGTCGCAGCACAGAGCGGACGTCGATATAGAAGTTCTCAGGTCGGACATACTCGAAAAGGTGATCATGCCCTCGCTGCCCGCTGAGCTTGTCGACGGCTCGCTGAAGACCTTTATCAACCCCACCGGCCGTTTTGTCATCGGCGGTCCCGCCGGAGATTCCGGGCTTACCGGGCGTAAGATAATCGTCGATACCTACGGCGGCTACGCCTGCCACGGCGGCGGGTGCTTCTCCGGCAAGGATCCCACGAAGGTCGACCGCTCGGCGACCTACGCCGCGAGATATGCGGCGAAGAACGTGGTTGCCGCCGGTCTTGCAAAAAAATGCCAGGTGGAGCTTGCTTACGCCATCGGCGTCGCGCGTCCCGTCAGCGTGCTCGTCGACACCTTCGGGACCGGCGCGTATCCCGACGACGCGATAAGCGCCGCGGTCGAAAAAGTCTTCGATTTCCGTCCGTCAGCTATAATCGAGGAGCTCGGTCTGAGAAAACAGTCCTATTATCCGCTTGCAGCTTACGGCCATATCGGCAGGACCGACCTCGGCGTAAAGTGGGAAAACGCCGACAAGGTCGATGCGCTCAGACAGGCCCTGAAGTGATCTTCACGCAGGATGCGAAAAATATCATATGTAGTTGACGAAAGCTTTGACGGCCGCGCCGCAGGAGTGTTTCTGCGGCGCGGTCACGGTATTTCGGCGCGTCTTCTGACAAAGCTGCGGCACACCGAAAACGGGATTCTGCTCGGCGGTGTCCCGATAAGGACGATCGACCCGGTCCGGGCGGGCGACGTCGTAGAGATTATGATACCTGACAAGGTCCCGGATTATGAGCAGGGAGGGGAGATGCCGGAGATCATTTACGAGGACGAGGACGTTCTTGTGCTCAATAAGCCGGCAGGCCTTGCCATGCACCCGACGCACAACCACCAGGGCGACACGCTGGCAAACGCCGTTACCGGGTATCTTCGCGCAAAAGGCTCCGACCCGACAGTCCGCGCTGTCGGAAGGCTTGACAAGCAGACCTCCGGCGCTGTCGTTCTGGCGCTGAACAAGCTCTCCGCTGCGGCGCTGGTCGGCAAGGTCGAAAAAACCTACCTTGCTCTCGTCTGCGGCATCCCGGACGAGGAAGGGGAGTTCGATTTGCCGATAATCCGTCCCGACCCGATGAAAACGCTGCGCTCCGTCGGCGAAGACGGGCTGCCGGCTCTGACAAGATACCGCGTCCTTGCGACCGACGGCACGGTCTCGCTTTGCGAAGTCCGCCCCGTGACGGGCAGGACGCATCAGATCCGGGTCCATTTTTCCTCCGCGGGTTTTCCTCTGCTCGGCGACGACATGTACGGCGCCTCTGATCTTACGCGGCATTATCCGCTCGTCGCTAGAGCCGCACTTCATTGCAGCCGGGTTTGTTTTACCTCTCCGGTGAACGGCAGAGAGCTTTCCTTGACGGCGCCCATGCCCGAGGATTTCGAAGGGACGGTCCGGCAGATCTCCGGCGGCAAGGCATGACGATCTTTTTGAAACCCCTGTTTTGAGCTGAAACCGCATATGGCCTCGTTTTTGAGGCTTTTTTCTTTTTTTTGCGACAGGCGGAAATTTTTGATTCGCCCCTTGTTTATTTCGTTCAAAACCTATATAATGGATTTGTGTTTGTTTCAGGAAGCGGGGAGTTTATATGATTTTTTCTCAAAATATGTGTATAGACCTCGGAACGGCAACTACTCTCGTTTACGTCAAGGGCAGGGGGATCGTTCTGAGAGAGCCGTCCGTGGTGGCGGTGGATATCAGGTCCTCGCAGCGCAAGGTCGTTGCGGTAGGAAACACAGCAAAGGAAATGATAGGAAGGACGCCCGGTTCGATTGTCGCCGTGCGTCCCCTTAAAGACGGCGTTATCGCCGATTTCGATATGACCGCCGACATGCTTCGCGCGTTGATGAAAAAGGCTCTGAACAACTCGCCCTTCAACCGTACGAAGGTCATGATATGCGTTCCGACGGGCATCACCGAGGTCGAGCGAAGGGCTGTGCATGACGCAGCCAAGAACGCCGGCGCGAGGTACGTCAGCCTTATCGAGGTCCCTATGGCCGCCGCAATAGGAGCCGGTCTGCCGATCACTTCGGCGACGGGCAGCATGATCGTCGATATCGGGGGAGGGACCACCGAGGTCGCCGTTATTTCGCTGGGCGATATCGTCAACGCCCGCTCGATTCGCTGCGCAGGCGACGCTTTCGACTCCGCCATAGTCGCTTATATCAGGAAGAAGCATAACCTGCTCATAGGCGAGAGGACCGCCGAGGATATCAAGCTCAAGATAGGCTCGGCTTATCCTTATGAGGGCGAGGGCGCTGTGACCGTCAAGGGCAGGAACCTTATCGACGGACTTCCGAAAAACGTAGAAATAACCTCTCAGGACGTGAGACAGGCTCTGACTGAGCCTATAAACCGTATACTCGACATAATTCGTTCCGTGCTTGAAAAAACCCCGCCCGAGCTTGCAGGCGATCTTTGCGACAGGGGTATAGTGATGACCGGGGGCAGCTCTCTGCTTCGCGGCTTCGACAGGCTTTTGCAGGCTGAGGTCGGGCTCAAAGTGATGGTCGCCGCTTCTCCGCAGGACTGCGCCGCTCTCGGCGGCGGCAAATGCCTCGATAAAAACGTTCTTGAAGCTCTTGAAGGGAAATGAAAAAGCATCTTCTTTCATCAAAGTCCAAAATAGCCTTAGCGGTCCTCGTCGCCCTTGCGCTGGGGATCCTCTTGGGAGCTCTCTCTTCAAACGGGTCTTCGCCTTTTTCAAGCGCCCTGAGCGTTGTTTTTACACCTCTGACAAAGGTTTCAAGCATCATTTCAAACAAGCTGACCGACATCGGGGCCTCGTTCCGCTCTTCGGGTGAGTATATCCGGAGGATCGAGGAGCTTGAGAGCATGGCCGACGATTACCGCGGCCAGCTTGTCGATTACGAGCGGACCAAGCGCAAGCTCGACACTTACGCCGAATTCCTTGAGATCAAGGAGGAGCACCCGGATTATACATTTGAAAGCGCGGTCATCGTTTCAAGAGACAGCTCGGACATTTACGGGTCTTTTGTCATAGATAAAGGCTCGGCGGACGGTATCGAGGTCGATATGCCGGTCATCTTCGGCAAAAACCTTATAGGGGTCATACACCGCGTCGATATTGCGAGCTCGGTCGTTTATACGGTTTTCAACCCTACGGTCAACGTCGGCGCTTACGACATAAGCACGGCGGAGGAGGGGTACGTTTCTACAGACGCGTCCTATGCCGCGCAAAAGCTGCTGAAGCTCTCTCTTCTGCCGAAGGACACGCTCGTCGCTCCCGGCGGCATAATCTGCACCTCCGGCGCGGGCGGGGTCTTTCCGAAGGATCTTATAATCGGTACCGTGTCTAAGGTCGCCGCCGAGGCTACGAAGGTCTCGAGCTACGCGCTTGTAAGATCGGCAGCGGATTTTGACGCTCTGACCGACGTTTTCGTCATAACCGCTTTTGAAGGGCAGGGCGTTTACTGATGGCTCGTGAAAACAGGCCGGCTTTTGTAAGATACCTGCTTTATTTCGTGCTGTTCCTGGTCGGGGTTCTTTTTCAGTGTACTTTATGCGGGCGGTTATCGGGCCTTGGGTATATCGTACCGCTCGGCGCCTGTATCGGCTGCGCGATGTATGAGTTTGAGTTCGTTTCCATGGCGTACGGGGCCTTGTGCGGGATTTGCTGGGACATCGTTTCACCTGCTCTTTCGGGATTTCACGCCTTGTATCTGAGCTTTTGCTGCCTTGCCGTCGGTTTTCTGTGCCGTTATTATCTTCGGACGAACATCAAGACGTTCTTGCTCTTTTCGTCATTATTCCATTTTTTGTTTTACTGCCTGCGATATCTGTCAACCTTCGGTTTCGCGGGGTTTGAGGACGGGCTCGGCTTCATCCTTAGGGATTACGTCGTTCCGTTTGCGTTGAGCCTCGTCCTGTCGGTCATAGTCTACTTCGTTTTCGCCGCAGTACATTATTATACCGTTCCGACAGAAAGGAAGTGATCGCCGTGTCGGGCGATGCCTCTGTATTTAAGCGCAGGACTCGTTTTTCGGCCTTTGCGCTCGGCGCGGTATGCATCATCTTTTTCGTCATACTCGTTTATTCGGTCCTGTCAGGCTCCGGCGCTTCGGCCGACGTAGGATCGGACAGGGAATATGAGATCCAGATCGCCGCGGCGAGGGGCAGCATATACGACAGGAACGGCAAGGAGCTCGTTGTAAATACCAAGGGCAATTCGATAGTTTTCAACGCGGCGTATTTCCCCGATGAACAGGAACGGCGCAATGAGATCATCTTCCGCCTCATAAAGCTGTTCAAGGCAAACGATGCCGAATGGATCGACGAGCTGCCCATTATCTATGATGAAAACGGTCAGCTTGCCTTCGCGGAGGATTCCGACGCCGCGATCGCTTATCTCGAAGGTTCGGATTATCTTGACCTCAACGTGTACGCTACCGCGCGCAACTGCTTTGACGCGCTCGTGGACAGATACGGCCTCGAGGACTACACCGAGGCGCAGGCCCGCGAGATAGCGTCCGTCTGCTTCAATATGCGAAGAAACATGTTCTCTACCTCACGGCCCTACGTTTTTTCGACCGAGGCAGACAACAACCTCGCGGTCAAGATCAAGGAGAACAGCGCGACCTTCCCGGGCGTCGACGTCGTCATCGAGTCTTACCGATACTACGCCGACGGGAGCGTGGCCCCGCATATCATAGGTGTGACCGGCCGTATCAGCGCCGGGGAATACGACGAACAGAAAGAAAAAACAGCCTCGGATCTTGAAGCCGCTCAGACCGACGAGGAACGCTCGCGGATCTCCGCCAGAGCTTACGCTCTCGACGACATAATCGGAAAAAGCGGCGTTGAAAGCGCTTTCGAGGACTATCTGCGCGGAACCCCCGGAATAAAAACGATCACGGTATCAGACGGCGGCGACGTTTCCGAGAAGGTCTCCGTTTCACCGGAATCCGGCGACTCGGTGTTTCTGACCATCGATTCCGGTCTTCAGAAGGTTGCCCAGGCTTCTCTTGAGAAAAGGATCTACGAGGTCACGGTCGGAGAGTCCGTTGCCGCGGGCCTTCCCTGCGCGGGAGCGGTCGTCGTGCTCGACGTCAATAATTTTGACGTTCTTGCTTCGGCGTCATACCCAACCTATGACCTGAGCACTTATTACGACGATTACGATAAGCTGATCGCCGACGCCGGGACCCCGCTGTGGAACAGAGCGTTCCAGAGCGCGTACGCCCCAGGTTCAACGATGAAGCCGTGCGTTGCCCTCGGAGCTCTCAACGAGGGGCTCATCACTCCGGATACCACGTTTTTCTGCCAGGGCACCATGGAGGTCCGCGATACGACCTTCGTGTGTTACAATTCCATCGCGCACGGTACCTGCAACCTCCGAAGAGCCCTTCAGGTCAGCTGCAATATCTATTTCTACAACGTAGCGAGGCTGCTCGGTATCGATAAGATCGACGAGTACGCGAAGCTTCTCGGCTTGGGCGATAAGACCGGCGTAGAGATATCCGAAGCTGCGGGCAACCGCGCCTCCATCGCTTACAGAGAGTCGCACGGCGGCGTCTGGAATGAGGGCGACACGCTCCAGACCGCCATCGGCCAGTCCGACAACCTGTTTACGCCTCTTCAGCTCGCCTCATACTGCGCGACGATAGCGAACGGAGGGAAGAGATATACGCCCCACGTCGTAAAAAGCATCGAAAAAGCCGACGGGAGCGGCGTCGTCTACGAGTCCGAAGCGGAACTTGCCTGCGACACGCAGATACCCGAGGAGTTTTACGACGCCGTGCGGGAAGGCATGCTCGACGTTGTGAACTACGGAACGGTTGCCCAGACCTTCGCGCCGTTGAACGTTCAGGTCGCAGCAAAGACCGGTACGTCGAACAAATCAATTATTGTCGACGGAAACGCCGTTTACGGCAGAAACGGATTCCTTATTGCCTACGCTCCTTACGACGATCCTCAGATCGCCGTCGCAGTGGTTCTCGAGAACGCGGGCAGCGGTTCTCTTACGGCCACCGTCGCTGCGGATATAATCGACTACTACTTCAACAACATGAACAATGTAGACGCCGAGCAGGGTGAAAACAGCCTGATATATTGAAGCGGCGTCAGACGTACAACGTGAACAAATGATCTGTTTAATGAAATTCGGCGGTGATTTATGGCTAAGGTGATTCTAATAGCGTCAGGGAAAGGCGGAGTCGGCAAGTCTACGACGGCCGTCGGCCTCGCGTACGCTCTCGGCAGGCTTGAAAAGAAAGTGCTGATCATCGACCTCGATACCGGGCTCGGTTGTGACGACATACTGTGCTTCAGAAGCGACAGCAGCGTTTTCAACTGGGGCGACGTCGTTACCGGCTCGGTCGAATGTTCAAAGGCGCTGATAGACTGCTCGGGCGGGGTAAAACTGCTCTCAGCTCCGCAAAAGATACCCGAAGGCTTCTCTTATGACACGCTCGCTTCCTTCATAAGGGGGCTTGCCGCCGCTTTCGATTTCGTTCTTCTCGACGCTCCGGCAGGGCTTGGCACCATGGTCCAGACCGCCGCTGCGAGCTCTGATTACGCTATCCTTGTCGCTACACCCGATCCAGTAAGCGTCAAAGCCGCCTGTACTCTGGTGGGCGACTGCGAGCGGCTGGGTATCGGAGAGAGCAGACTTGTGATAAACAGGTTCATCTATAAGGAAGTCAGGCACGGCAGGCAAATGAACATCGACGCTGTCATTGATTCAGCTACAGCAAGGCTCATAGGAATAATCCCGGAGGACGATATGCTCCGCTGCGGCATCGTCACCGGCTCGAGGCTCGGCGTTAAGTCGAAGGCGAGGCAGGCTTTCAACAGGATAGCGGCGAGAGTCTGCGGATTTTCCGTTGAAATAAGGCTTTCACAGCTGAAATAAGATACTTTACCGGAAATTCCGCTTGTTTAATTCCTTTCCTTTGTGTATAATGTCACAGTAGTATGGACTCAAGCCCGAACGGAGGAGAAACATGAACATTGCTCTTATTGCCCATGACACTAAAAAGGAACTCATGTCGCAGTTCTGCATTGCTTATTGCGGGATCCTTTCTCATCACAATATCTGCGCTACGAATTCCACCGGTAAACAGGTCGCAGACGCGACTGGGCTTGAGGTCAGACGCTTTCTCAGCGGGAAGTCGGGCGTTGAGCAGATCGGCGCGAAGATCTCGTGCAATGAGATCGACCTGCTTCTGCTGTTCCGCGACCCGATCAACGCAAAGCCGTCGGAGCCGTCCTTTATGGACCTTCTGAGACTCTGCGACGTTCATAACATTCCCGTTGCGACAAATATCGCCACCGCCGAATCTCTTGTCCGAGGGCTTGAGAGAGGCTATCTTGATTGGAGAGAGCTTGTCAGATAATGAAGACCAGATATTCAGCCATACGCGGCACTCAGGACGTCCTGCCGCCAGATTCATACACTCTGCGTTCGGTCGAAAACGCGCTTATAAACAACGCGGCCAGATACGGCTTTGGTGAGATCCGCACGCCTGTATTTGAGCAGACCGAGCTTTTTGACAGAGGCGTAGGCGAGACTACCGACGTCGTCGAGAAGGAGATGTATACCTTCGAGGATAACGGGCACCGTTCAATAACGCTCCGCCCGGAGGGGACCGCCGGCGTCGTCCGTGCTTTTATCGAGCACGGTTTATTCAATGAACCTATGCCTCAGCGCTTCTCATACATCACTTCATGCTACCGCTATGAAAAACCGCAGACCGGCAGACTCAGGGAATTCCATCAGTTCGGCGTCGAGTATTTCGGTTCATCCGACGCCGCCGCGGACGCGGAGGTCATTTCTCTTGCCCGTCATTCTCTCGATCTTTTTGAGCTTGACGGTATCGAGCTGCGGATCAATTCGATCGGGTGCAAAGAATGCAGGAAGGATTTTCAGAAGGCTCTTCACGACTATTTCTCGGAGAATGTCGGCGAGCTCTGCGATACCTGCAAAAACAGGTTGGACCGAAACCCCATGCGCATACTTGACTGCAAGAACCCGTCATGCCATGAGCTGGGGCTGAAAGCTCCCGTCGTGCTGGATTATCTGTGCGGGGATTGCTCAGCGCATTTTGATGCTCTTAAGTCACGTCTTGACGACCTTGACCTCGGTTACACGGTCGACCCCCGCATCGTCAGAGGACTCGATTACTACACACGCACGGTTTTTGAGTTCGTTTCTTCCGGTATAGGAACGCAGGGAACGGTCTGCGGCGGCGGAAGATATGACGGCCTGTGCGAGCAGCTCGGCGGCCCTTCCGTGCCGGCGTTGGGCTTCGGAATGGGGCTTGAGAGGCTTTCGATGCTGCTCAACGACGAAAAAACCGGGTTAAAACCATACTGCAAGCTTTTCATTGCCGCCGCGGATGACAAGTCAAAGGATTTCTGCGTCACGCTTGCGGACAGGTTAAGGTATGAATACGCCGGTTTTCTTGACGATGCGCCGTGTTCTTTCCTTTATGACACGACCGGGCGTTCAGTCAAGGCGCAGATGAAATACGCCGGCAGGATCGGCGCCGAATTTACCGTCGTCATAGGAACGGATGAGCTTCAATCGGGCAAGGTCGTTCTGAAAAAAATGGCAGACGGGACACAGACCGAGCTCAGCCTTGACAACTTCGTTTATGAGCTTCAGGCTTATGAAATGGCTCAGGTCTCGGAAGGCTGATATGATCACAGCCGAATGCTTAAAGGGATTTGATCTCTCAGGGAGAAGGATATGGATAATCTGACAGGAATGAAACGTACCGCCTACTGCGCCGAGTTTTCTCTTACCGATGCGGGGAGAGAAGTCACCGTCTTCGGCTGGGTCCAGCGCAGGCGTAATCTGGGCAGCCTTATATTTATCGACCTGCGCGACAGGTCCGGCATCCTTCAGCTCGCTTTCGATGATTCCACAGAACCTGCAGTGTTCGAAAAAGCCAATTCCGTCAGAAGCGAGTATGTGCTTGCGGCAAAGGGAACGATCCGTGAACGCTCTTCCAAAAACCCCGACATTCCGACGGGAGATATCGAGGTATTTGTCACGGAGCTTCGCGTGCTTGGCGTCAGCGAGACGACGCCCTTTGAGATCCTTGACGACTGCAGCACCGCGGAGCAGGCGAGGCTGAAACACAGGTATCTCGACCTTCGCCGTCCGGTCCTGCAGAACAACATTCTGTTCAGGAACAAGGTCACGCATATAATCCGAGATTTCTTCTACAACGAGGGCTTTGTCGATATCGACACTCCCATCCTCATGAAGAGCACTCCGGAGGGCGCGAGGGATTTCCTTGTTCCTTCACGGCTTCATAAAGGCACTTTCTACGCGCTTCCGCAGAGCCCGCAGCTTTATAAGCAACTGAGCATGGTTGCGGGCTTTGACAAATACATCCAGATCGCCCGCTGCTTCCGCGACGAGGATTCGAGAGCCGACAGGCAGCCCGAGTTCACGCAGATCGACATGGAGATGTCTTTTGTCGACGTGCCCGACATCATCGACGTAGGCGAACGCATGATAAAGACTGTGTTCAAGGGAGCTTTGGGCGTTGATCTTCCGGAGCATTTCCCGACGCTGACCTACGCGCGGGCTATGGATGAATACGGCACCGACAAACCGGACACCCGCTATGAAATGAAGCTGTTCGACCTCAGCCCGGTCGTTGCGGACTGCGGCTTTGCCGTGTTTGAGGATACTGTCAAAAACGGCGGTACCGTCAGAGCCTTCACCGCAAAGGACGCTTACAACGTACTGACCCGCAAAGAGATCGACAAGCTGACCGATATGGCCAAGGGCAGCGGCGCAAAGGGCCTTGCCTGGGCGCGGCTTGCCGCAGACGGGACAGTCGCCTCGTCCTTCGGCAAATTCCTTTCCGACGACAAAATGAACGAGCTTATCGCGGCCTCGGACGCCGTTCCGGGCGACGTTATACTTATCGTCGCAGACCGCAAAAAAGCTCTTGCGCTTTCTGTCCTCGGTCAGCTCAGGGGCGAAGTCGCGAATAAGCTGGGCATTATCAAGGAAGGCTACAACGTGCTGTGGATCACTGAATTCCCGTTCTTTGATTATGACGAGGAGGCGGGTCAGTACGTCGCGATGCACCATCCTTTTACCGCTCCGCTTGACGAATGTATAGATTACCTTGAGACCGATAAAGCAAACGTCCGCGCAAAATGCTACGACCTTGTCCTCAACGGCATAGAACTGGCTTCCGGCTCCATAAGGATCACCGACCCGGAGCTTCAGAAACGCATTTTCGCGCTGTTGAATATGACGGATGAGGAGGCCGACGAAAAGTTCGGGTTCCTTCTGAACGCCTTCAGGTACGGTCCGCCTCCGCACGGCGGCATCGGCATAGGCCTTGACAGGCTCGTGATGCAGATGCTCGGCGCTTCTTCGCTCCGCGACGTGATACCGTACCCCAAGCTCAAGGATGCGACAGAAGCTATGAGCGAATGTCCTTCGGAGGTGGATCCGTCTCAGCTTGAGGAACTTGGTATCGCCGTAGTCGAAGCGAAGTGACCCGATCGGACTGTTCGATATGGATCGGAATTTAAAAATCCTTGAATTTGATTCAGTAAGAAGCAAGCTTGCCTCCCACGCTGTCTGTGACGACGCGCGGGAGCTTTGCGCTGTTCTGGAGCCGTTTTTCGAGCTGTCCGAATGCCGCGTCGCTCTTGCGCAGACGGAAGCTGCGCACGTTCTGCTCGCCAAATTCGGTTCGCCGCCGTTCGCAGCCGCTGCCAACGTCGACTCCCGGCTCGCTTTCGCTCAGGCGGGCGGCTCGCTCGGCATGCGCGATCTTTTGGAGGTCAAGGACGTTCTGAGACTTATCAGGACAGTTTCCGACTGGCGGTTCAATTCTCCCGGATCGTCGAGCGCACTCGACTCTTTTTTCAGCTCGCTCATGCCGCAAAAACAGCTCGAGGATGAGATCGGCAGATGCATTATCGACGATGAGACTATGTCCGACCATGCTTCGGCGGAGCTTGCGAATATAAGAAGAAAAAAGAATGCGGCGGAGGCGTCGATCAGAACGCGCCTTGAAGCAGTCATAAAGTCCGCCGGAGCGCAGGGCTTTCTTCAGGAATCGATCATCACAACAAGAAACGGCCGTTACGTAGTCCCGGTCAAAATCGAGCACCGCGGATCGGTGAAGGGGCTTGTCCACGATACCTCCGGCTCCGGGGCGACGGTTTTTATCGAACCGATGAGCGTTGTCGAAGCGAACAACGAGATACTCGTGCTCGCGGGCAAAGAACAGCAGGAGATCGCTCGCATCCTTTCCGAGCTTTCCGCGTCTGTCGGTTCGCTTTGCGACGTTATAAAACATAATTATCATACTGTCGTTGAGCTTGATATGGTTTTTGCCAAGGCAAAGCTTGCTTACGCTATGAAAGCGACAGTTCCCGTCCTCAACGACGAAAGGGAGATCTACCTCAGGCAGGCAAGGCATCCGCTGCTCGATCCCGATACCGTCGTTCCGACCGATATACAGCTTGGCTGTGAATTCGACACGCTCGTCATCACAGGCCCCAATACAGGCGGCAAGACCGTGACGCTCAAAACGATAGGCCTTCTGACCGCTATGGCGCAGGCCGGGCTGATGATACCTGCCGCTGAAAACAGCAAAGTCGCGTTTTTTGAACATATCTGCGCCGATATCGGCGACGAGCAGAGCATTGAGCAAAGCCTGTCGACCTTCTCGTCGCACATGGTGAATATAATCAATATACTGTCTATCGCCGACGAGACGACGCTCGTGCTTATCGACGAGCTCGGAGCCGGGACCGACCCCGTTGAGGGAGCGGCTCTTGCAAGCGCGATCCTTGAGGAGCTTCGTTTCAAGGGTGCTGTGGTCGCCGCCACGACGCACTACGCCGAGCTTAAAGCATATGCTCTCGAGACGGACGGCGTTGAGAACGCCTGCTGCGAGTTCGACGTGACCACACTGAGACCGACTTACCGTCTTCTTATCGGCGCGCCGGGCAAATCCAACGCGTTCGCTATAACCGCAAGGCTCGGCCTCGGTGAAGACGTCATTGAACGCGCAAAGGGGTTCATTTCCGCCGAGAACAGCAGATTTGAACAGATGGTCTCCTCTCTCGAGACCCGACGCGCAGAGCTTGAGAGATCCCGCGATGAGGTCAGAGCCAACGAGGAACAGTCCGAAAAACTGAAAGCCGACGCTAAGAAAAAGCTCGACGAGGCAGATGAGATATTCAAGCGCGAAACGGACAGAGCCAAACAGGAGGCTCTTAAGATCACCGAAAACGCCCGCCGTCAGGCGAACGCCCTTATCTTTGAGATAGACAAACTGAAAAAAGAGCTCAGGGAAGCCCGCGAGAAAGAGAGCGCGACTGCCGCGTCGAACGCTGCGACCCAGGCTAAAACCGAGCTTCGGCGCCGGATGTCGGCACTTTCCGATTCGATGGAACCCGAGGTAAGAGATACCGACGATTCTTACGTCCTGCCGAGGCCTGTTGAAAAGGGCGACGCTGTGGTCATACGCTCTCTCGGCAAGGAGGCCGAGGTGACGGCGCCTGCCGACCGCAAGGGGAACGTTGAGGTCATTGCAGGCGGATTGAAAATGAGGGTCAGGCAGGACGATCTTCGCCTTGTCGACAGACCGGCCGACAAAAAGCCGGCGTCTCCGTCGATCGGTTATACAAAGAACAAGCTTGCCGCCTCCGGCGACACCCGCTGCGACCTTCGCGGCATGACAACTGACGAGGCGATGTTCGTGCTCGACCGTTTTCTTGACGATATGACTACCTCCGGCATCAAGGAATGCACCGTCATTCACGGCAAGGGTACGGGCGCGCTCAGGACGGCCGTTTCGGGTTTTCTGAAAAAGCATCCTCAGGTAAAGTCTTTCAGGCTCGGTCTGTACGGCGAGGGGGAAAACGGCGTTACGATCGTGGAGCTGAAGTGACGAAACGGCGATATATTAAACCGCTTTTGTATTGAAGATGTTTCACCGCACGTGCGTTTTCAGAAGATTTGACATCTTTCAGATAAAAAAAAACCGGAAGAGATAACAGTTCATCTTCTTCCGGTTTTTATGATGAAAATAATGAAAAACAGTTGATCTCAGCCGTTTTTGACGCTTTCGTTGAAAGGCCTGAGCAGCTCCGTCGCCCTGCCGCAAACGTCGGTGATAACGCCGTCGCAGCCGAGGTATGCCATGGCTAAGATAGCTTCGTCGGAATCTACCGTCCACGGGTTGACTTTGAGCCCCAGTTCATGCGCGCGTTCAACGGTATGCCTGTCGACCGTTACATAAATAGGATGGATCGCGAAACAGCCGTGCTTTGAAGCGAAGCCGGCGGGGTCGTCGATGATCGTATAAAACTCGGGCTTCGTCATATCGTAAAGAACTGCTGTTTTGCAGGCGGGTTCATATTCGGCGGCTCTGTCAAGACAGGCAGGGTCGAAAGAAGATATGAGAAGGTTTTCGAGGACGCCCCACTTTTTCGCGCCTTCTATGGTCGCGTCGACGATGCTCAGATCGCCGTCGATAGGCCTTTTTATCTCGACGTTGATTATTTCAAGACCTTTTGCGACTTCGAAAAACTCGTCGAGAGTCGGTATCCTGGTGCCGGCGTACTCAGGCGAAAAATAAGAGCCGAAGTCATAGCTGCGCAGCTCATCAAGCGTCATATCCTTGATGAATCCTTTGCCGTTGGAGGTCTTGTCGATATCGTAATTGTGGCATACGACGACCTGTCTGTCTTTCGTGAAATGCGTGTCGTTCTCGAAACCGTCGCAGCCGAGCTCGCGAGCAAGCCTGAAAGCGGGCAGTGTGTTCTGTGGGGCAAGCTTGTTCGCGCCCCTGTGCGCAATGACCTTTACCATCACGCTATCCTGCAGCCGCCGAGAGCTCTTATCGACAGAACGTGACAGGCGCCGGGCCCGAAAACGGCTTCAAGCGTCGTTATATATTCGTCAAGAAGTCCGTCCGGCACGAAAGCCTGTATCGTTCCGGCAAAACCGCCGCCGTGAACTCTCCATGCGCCCTTGCCGCGGAGAACGCGTTCGGAAAGAGCCAGCGCAAGGCTGACGGGCTGGCTTGTGGGCTTTGTTGAAGAAAAAACGTTCTGGTTGTATTTGTAGGAGGATTCGCCGCTGTCGATAATGACCGCCTTGAATGAATCGAAGTCTCCGTTTTCAAGTGCGTCGGCGGCAAGGTCGACGCGCCTGTTCTCGGCAAAGAAATGAAGCGCGCGCAAAACGGCTCTTTCGCTGACTGTTTCTTTAACGCGCGCGATGTTCGATATGAATTCGTCCTCATCGACCTCTCGCAGGCATTTCTTGCCGAACACGGCGGCGACCGCTTCCATTTCACCCCGGATCGCGGCGTAGTCCTCCGTAAGGTCCGCGTGGTCGGCCCTCGTGTCGGTTATGCACAGGGTGTAACCGTATTCGGCAGGGTCGAAAGCAATGGGCGTGATCACCGGGGACGCAGGGTCGGCAAAGTCGATCTTGACGAAACCGCCGACGGAACAGGCCATCTGATCCATCAGACCGCAGGGCTTCCCGAAGAATGCGTTTTCGGCGTACTGGGCGATCTTGGCGATCTCAGGTGCGGAAATGACGCCGTCGTTGAACAGGTGGTTCATTGCGGTGGCGATAAGCACCTCGAAAGCGGCGGAGGATGAAAGCCCCGAGCCTGAAAAAACGTCGTTCATCGTTACCGCGTCAAAGCCGCCGATCTTATAACCGAGCTGCACGAACCTTGCCGCCACGCCGCGGATAAGCGCCGCTGAACGACCGGTCTCCTCCGGCTGCGGTTCAAGGTCTTTCAGGTCAACGACGTCGATCTTGGCGTATTCCGCGGATTTGACCCTGACGGTCATATCGTCTGTTCTGACCGCGCAGCAGATTGCGTCGAGATCGACAGCTGCTGCCATGACTTTGCCGTTGTTGTGGTCCGTGTGGTTGCCGCATATCTCGGTTCTGCCCGGAGCAGAAACGATTACGCATTCTTTTCCGTCCTGTTCGGGATAGATCTCGGAAAAGAGCTCGGCAAGTGATTTGATCCGTTCTTCTGCCCTCAGACGGTCTTTTTCTGATGAATAGACTTTTTTGATGCCCTCTGCGAGAGTATCAGGAAGTATTATTTTTGACATTACAAGCCTCTTATCCGACAGCCGTCGAAGAGACGGCCGCCTGTTTCTTTTTGTCGGATTTCTTTGCAAGGAAAGAAGTCAGCGTATCGAACACGAGCATCGCGGAGCCTGACAGAAGCAGAAGAGTTATCAGCGGAGTCAGGAATTTGCCCGAAAACGGGTCGTTGAAATGGCTGCCCATTATTGCGTATGAGATCAGACGCGGAAGATAGCCTACAAGCGACAGGATCATATATTTGAAGAACGGGAAACCGATCGAGCCGTAGATCTGACTGATCGTGTTGAACGGAAAAATCGGCGCGAGCCGGAAAATGATCAGCAGCCACGGGTTTGGCTTTTCCTGGTTTTCAAGGGCCGACGTGACGGCGGGTATCCTTCTGAGCAGCTTGTCGTACAGCAGCGGCGACTGGTATCTTCCGTAATAGTACTTGACAGCCATCATCATCACGGTACCGGAAACGTTTATGAACATAGCAAGTGGAAGGGGGTAGACCATTCCGGAGATGATGTAGAAAACAAGAAGCGGCAGAACGGGTATGAAGCAGCGCACGAACATGAAGAAGTAGAGAAGGAACGCTATGAGGGCTTTATTCCCGAGGGAATATATCTTCTGTTCAAAAAAAGTCAGCGCGATAACGTAGGAAATGTAATGGAATTTCAGCGAATCAAGCTTTATGATCTGGTTCCATACCAGCAGGAATGCGACGCCGCCGTAACACAGATATCCGAATACACGGATGACCCTGCGGTTCCTGTCCAGTTTCTTTTCTTTTTCGACGGATGCCCGCGTCGCGTGTGATTCTGCGCCGGACTTTTTTGAAGTGCCGGAAGAAAAATCATATATGGGCTCGGGCATCGCGTCCGGTCTGTTCCTGACGTCCTCAAGCGCCTCGGAGAGGTCGATGATCTCGATCTCTTCGTGTTTTTCTTCGTCCAGGATAACATCGACCTCCTTTCTTCGAGTTGCCGTATAAAGTAACAGTTATAAGGGAGCGCCAGTCAAAGAGCAGCTTTATGCCGTTTTTTTGCTTTTTGCAGTCGCGCGCTGGATAGCCTTGACTATCTCGACGATCGGTATGATAGAGAACGCGAGCGCTACGGAGATCAGGTAGTCCTTGAGGTCGAGGTTCGTGAAGTTGAAGACTTTGGCGATGGGCTCGATCTCGATGATGAGGGTCGTCAGCACGAGGGAGGCTACCATCGAGCCGAACAGTAACCAGTTGTGGGAGCCCTTGAAGGTCATGGCGACGACCGAGCCGCGCTGGGAGCGCATGTTGAGCGAGTGGAAGATCTCGCACATCGAAAGGGTGAAGAAAGCCATCGTCATGCCGGTCGCGTTGTTGGCGATATCGGTGAACTGCCATTGGCCGAGAGTGTCATGCACGCCGATAAAATAGGCGGCCATGGTAAGGATCGTTACGAGTATGCCCTGATAGAGGCAGTCGAACCACATGCCGTTGGCGAAGATGCCGTCAGACGCGGGGCGCGGCTTGCGTTTCATTATGTCGGCTTCCGGCTTCTCGACGCCGAGAGCGAGGGCGGGGAAGCAGTCGGTGACGAGGTTTATGAACAACAGATGCGTGGGCAGGAGGATCGTAAAGCGCAGCAGCGTCGCAAAGAAGATGGACAGTACCTCGGAGAGGTTGGAGCCGAGCAGGAACTGGATGGCCTTTCTGATGTTGTCGTAAACGCGGCGGCCTTCCTCGATGGCGGAGACGATGGTCGCGAAGTTGTCGTCGGTAAGGACCATGTCGGCGACGTTTTTGGTGACGTCGGTGCCGGTGATGCCCATGCCGACGCCGATGTCCGCGGTCTTGATGGACGGCGCGTCGTTGACGCCGTCGCCGGTCATGGCGGCGATGTTGCCGTTGTCCTGCCATGCCTTGACGATACGGGTCTTATGTTCGGGCTGGACTCTCGCGTAAACGAAGGTCGTTTTCACTTTTTCCGCGAATTCCTCGTCGGAGATAGCTTCAAGCTCGGAGCCTGTGATCGCCTGGGAGGCGTCCTCTATGATGCCGAGCTCCTTGGCTATGGCGACGGCGGTGTCCTTGTGGTCGCCGGTGATCATTACGGGCGTGATGCCGGCGCTGCGGCACTCTATGATGGAGTCCTTGACCTCGGGTCTTACGGGGTCGATCATGCCTTCAAGACCGACGAAGCAGAGATCCTTTTCAAGCACGTCCGACTCGTACACTTCGGGCAGAGAGCTGTGCTTTCTTTTCGCGACGGCAAGCACGCGCAGCGCGTTGTCTGCCATGCGCTTGTTTTCTTTGACGATCCTTGCGGCTACCTCTGGGGTCATGGGGATGACGTTGCCGTCGAGCTCTGCAGTGGCGCAGCGGCTGATGATAACGTCGGGAGCGCCTTTTGTGAACTGGATGTATCCGGCGCCGCCCTGCTCATGAACGGTGGTCATCATCTTTCTCGATGAATCGAAGGGTATCTCACCGACACGGGGCATCTTGCTTTCGATATCGTCTTTTTTAAGCCCGACCTTGGCGGCGAAGTTGACGAGAGCGGCTTCGGTGGGTTCTCCGACGGCCTTGCCGGATTCCGGGTCGAGCTTCGCGTCGGAGCAAAGAGCCATTGCAGCGGCGAGCTCCTGCTCATTGTCGCAGAAACGGTCGACGACGGTCATGACGTTCTGGGTGAGCGTGCCGGTCTTGTCCGAGCAGATGACCTGTGCGCAGCCGAGCGTTTCGACGGCGGTCATCTTGCGTATGATGGCGTTGTTCTTCGACATATTCGTAACGCCGATGGAAAGGACGATGGTAACGACCGCGACAAGGCCTTCGGGTATGGCGGCGACTGCGAGGGAAACCGCGACCATGAACGAATCGAGCGCGAAGTCGAAATCTATAGCGGACCAGCCGCTCACGAAGCCGGTGTAAACGACCTGGAAGACCATGATGAAGGCGCAGATGCCGATGACCAGCTTCGAGAGCTTGTGAGAAAGCTCGTCGAGCTTCTGCTGAAGAGGAGTAAGCCCTTCTTCGGCCTTAGTGATAGCGTCGGCGATCTTGCCCATCTCGGTGCCCATGCCCGTGGCGACGACGACCGCTTTGCCCCTGCCGTAGACGATGGTCGTGCCCATGTAGAGCATGTTCTTCCTGTCCGCAAGAGTGGGCTCAGAGCCGTCGGCGAGATTGATGACGTCTATGAATTTATTGACGGGTACGCTCTCGCCGGTCAGAGCGGCTTCCTCCGCCTTGATGCTCGCTGACTCAAGTATGCGGCAGTCCGCCGGGACGGCGTCGCCTGCTTCAAGGAGCACTATGTCGCCGACGACGAGCTCTTCGGACTCAACGACGATCTCCTTGCCGTCGCGAAGGACGCGGCTCTTTGCGGCGGACATCTTCTGCAGTGCTTCGATCGCCTGTTCCGCCTTGCTCTCCTGCACGACGCCGAGCACGGCGTTGACGATGACGACGAACATTATGATTATCGTGTCCCACGGTACGCCTATCTTGCCTGTGCCCCTGGCTTCCCAGAAATTCGTCACTGCGGAGATGACGGCGGCGACGATGAGCATGATGAGCATCGGGTCGTTGATCTGGGACAGGAACCGTTTCAGGAGCGAATCCTTTTTTGCTTCCGCGAGCTTGTTTCTGCCGTTTTTCTCGAGCCTTTCAGCCGCTTCGGACGAGCTGAGACCGTTTTGCGACGTTTTAAGCTCGTTGAGGACGGCTTCGGCGGAGCTGTCGTAGAATTTCATCTGTTGTGTCCTTTCTTTTTTCAGTATCTCAATATTTTTCTCATCGCCGGAGCGATGTAATTTGCGGTCGACATCGTGTCCGCGCCGTTTTCGCCGAGAGCTTCGGCGGCAAGATCGGCGGCAAGCCCATGGATGTGGTTTGCGGCGGGAGCAGCGCTTTCAAGAGGCATTCTCGCAGCCAGAGACAGCATGATCCCGCAAAGCAGGTCGCCGGAACCTCCTCTTGAAAGTGAGGGACCGCCGGTCGTGTTGACGAAATATCGTCCTTCGGGAAAAGCGGTGACGGTCCTTGCCGATTTGAGGCAAACGAGAACGTCGAACCTCTTTGAAAAATCGAGAGCGGTTTTTGCGGGGTCTGCGAGTATCTCGGAGACCGGGAGACCCGTGAGCCTGCACATTTCGCCCGGGTGCGGCGTAATGCAGATCTCGCCGCGTTTGTCGAGCAGTGTTTCTGGCTCGTCAGCTATCGCGTTAAGTGCGTCGGCATCCAGAATGAGCTTTCCTGAGTAATTACGGATAAGGTTTCTGACAAGAAGCTCCGTAGATCGGGAGACGCCCATACCGCATCCTACGGCGACGGCGTCGAAGCGTTCGGCCTCTGCAGGGACAAGGTTTGCCGCCGCTTTGGAAAAACGGCCTTCGCTGTCGCAGTCGGCAGGCTTGAGTGTAGCCTGCGGGTTAAGAACGGCGACCTCCGGGCGTATCACGCGGGGCACAAACAGCGTGAGAAGACCGACGCCGCTGCGCACTGCGCCGGCAGCTGCGATCGAGACCGCGCCGGGCATGTTTTCGCTCCCGCCGACAAATAAAGCCTTTCCGAAGGAGCCCTTATGGGAGTCTTCCTCGCGTTTCGGGATCAGCTTCCGTATTTCGCCGCAGGTAAGGACGTTCTCCGCGTCGGGCAAAGGGCT
>JAILDS010000049.1 GCA_024689165.1 Clostridia bacterium | reverse complement strand
TCGAGGTTTTAACGTACTTGTCGGTAGGTATGAACACGGTCCCGCTCGTGCCGAGCGAGATGTTGCAGCCGCCCTGTTCGACGGTGTTTGTCCCGACTGCTGCTGCGGCGTTATCGCCTGCTCCGGCGCAGACGACGGCGTTAAGACCGCAGACGGAGGTCCTTCCGACGGGCTCGAAGCTCTCATAGACCTTAGGCAGCATATTCTCCGTGATGCTCAGAACGGAAAGCATCTCGGGGGACCAGCGGCGGTTTTCGACGTCATAATAAAGCGTGCCTGAGGCGTCGGAAACGTCGGTCCCGAACACTCCGGTAAGACGGTAGACGATATAATCCTTAGGCAGACAGATCTTTGCGCAACGCTCAAAGACGTCGGGTTCGTTCTTTTTTACCCACATCAGCTTCGGCGCGGTAAAGCCCGCGAACGCTATGTTGCCAGTGTAACTCTGAAGCTTGTCAATGCTTAAGACGTCGTTGAGAAAAGAAACCTCTTCCTCGCTTCTCGTGTCGTTCCAGAGGATAGCGGGGCGGAGGACACGGTCGTTTTCGTCGAGCATCACAAGCCCGTGCATCTGCCCGCCGATGCCCAGCGCGGCTACGTCGGAGGGATCGACTGAGCAAAGGAGCTCGCTCAAGCCGTCGACAGTTGCTTTGAACCAATCCTCCGGGTCCTGTTCGGAATAATGAGGTTTAGGGTAATAGATAGGGTATTCCTTTGTGACGCTCGATGCGATCCTGCCGTCCGATCCGAGCGCGATAAGCTTCACGCCGGAGGTGCCGAGGTCAACTCCTATTGTGTACTTCATAAAGCAGCTCCTATTTGTCCGCAAGGAAACCGAGGGTTATTTCCGCGGTTTTGTCAGCCATGTTTTCGATGAACATATGCCCGCCGCCGTTAACGACTACGTCCGCGCTGCCCTCGGGAAGAGCTGAGCGAAGAGCCGTCCTTGCGCGGTCGGTTATGACGAAGTCCTTATCGCCGTTGACGAAGAGTATCGGCGGCATTTCAGAGACGGCGTCGTAATCGGTCAAAGGCAGCATCGAGAACGAATAGATCGCTCCGGCGCCTGTGCCTTCTATCCTGTAAGGATCGGTCACCTTCTCGACGTCATAGCTGCGCGAGTAGGAGCAGTCCGCAAGCGCGGCGGCGAGCAGCAGCCTTACTATAGGAGCGCATCTGCCGGCCCTTTCCATAAGACCGCCCATGACCTTTATGAATACGGCGTTGTTCATAAGCCCGGTCACTGCGGCGCCGGCGCCGGAATTGCCCGCGGTGCCGTAGAGCAGAAGGTTTTTTACGCTCTGAGGATAAGACTGCGCCAGAGCAAGAGCTATATATCCGCCCATTGAATGCCCGGCGACGAACCAGGGGTCGGAGCTCAGCTCAAGCATGAGCGCGTGCATGATCTCTTCACGCGGGAGCTTGTCTGTTTCGGCCGTTTCACGGGTCGAGTAGCCGAAATCGGGCAGGTCCGCCAGAACGCAGTCGTAACCGGCGTCCGAGAGCAGTTCTGCGAGGTTCGTCCAGCAGTAGCCCGATAAAGCAAAGCCGTGGATCATGAATATCTGCCCGATCTTTTCCTCTGCGCGGATGATCCTGTAGTGGATCGTGTATTCGCCGTATTCGAAGAACAGACTGTCGTCATAAGGTGTTGCCTGCTCCGCGGCGAAAGCGAAAGTGAATATGGACAGGACGAGCGCCGACGCGACCGCAAAAGCGATGATGCTTCTGATGGATTTTTTCATTTTTGCGAACCTCTCTGTTATAAAATTGTCGCGAGGCGTGTTTACGCCTCGTTTACGAGCTTTCCGGTCATGTGCTCGATCTTCAGCCTGAAAACGAGGACCTTTTGTCCCGACCGGGCGATCTCACGGTCGATATAGTCCGTGTCGGAGGTGAATTTCAGGCTCAGAAGTCTTGACAGCTCTAAGGCTTCGTCATGGTCCTCAACAACGTCCAGTCGGCCGAAGCAGATCACGCTGCTGATGTTCAGCGCCCATTCGCCCGGTTTTCTGAACCCGTTATCGTAAGCGCAGAAGGACGCCTTATCGCACGCTTTCATGCAGTCGATCTTGTGCCCGGAAGGGCCTGAATGAAAGTAAAGGCAGCCGTCACGGTAATACTGGTTTATGGGAAACGCATACGGATAACCGTCTTCGGTTATCACGCTGAGCACGCCGCGCGGCAGCTCGGTAAGAAGCCGGACGCATTCATCGCAAGAAAGCGCCTGCTTGTGTCTTACGACCTCTCTGAACATTTTGCATCACCCCGATGGAAAATAACACAGCAGCGAACTCTTGTCAAAACCCAAAAACAGTGTTATAAATTGATATGATAACTTTTTACAGGAGGTCTTTTATATGCTGCCGGCCGAACTGAACGCAAAAGCAATAAAGAGCATCGAACCTTCCATGAGGTATGCAGGCGGCGACTACGCTGTCTGGCAGAAAAACGCGAGAAAAAAGCTTCATGAGCTGCTTGGGCTTGACAAGTTCGAAAGATGCGATCCCGTGCTGCGGATAGAATCTGTCGAAGAAAAGGACTCTTATACCGAAACGTGGATGACCTTCAATACGGAGCCGGGATATTCCGCGCTGTGCGTCAGGCTTGAGCCGAAAACGCGCTCCAAAGGCTTTATGATCTGCCTGCAGGGCCATTCTACCGGGATGCGCAATTCGCTTGGCATAAACGTCGTCGGCGGTGAGGAAAACGAGCCGCGGGCGAGATCCAAGGATTTTGCCGTTCAGGCCGTTAATCAGGGTTATACCGCGATGGCGCTTGAACAGCGCTGCTTCGGTGAGCGCGGCGGAACGCCGTACCCGGACTGCACCCATGCCTCGATGCTTTCGCTGCTGCGCGGAAGGACGATGATAGGCGAAAGGGTCTGGGACGTGTCAAGGCTGGTCGAGCTTATCAACGACAGCTTCAATCCGGATGGGCTGCCGATCTACGTGATGGGCAACTCCGGCGGCGGTACGGCGACGGTATACTCCGCCGCGGCGAATGAAAAGCTTGCCGGCGCGATACCCTCCTGCGCGGTCTGTTCCTGGAGAGAGTCCATCGCTTATACATGGCACTGCGTGTGCAACTATGTGCCCGGCATAGCGAACTTTTTTGACATGGGCGATATAGCCGGGCTCATCGCCCCGAGGATCTACGTCCAGGTCAACGGCAGGGAAGACGATATTTTCCTTCTGCACGGGGCGGAAGAATGCTTTGAAACCGCGAAGAAGGTCTTCGAAGCCGCCGGAGCGTCGGACAAGTGCGCCTTAGTCGTCGGCGAAGGAGGGCACCGTTTTTACCCCGACCCCGCGTGGAAGGTTTTCGCGGATCTGACCGCAAAACAGGCCTGACGGCACGAAAGCGGGTTAAACGACCTCGTCGGTCAGGCTTGCAAGGACCGAACGGTACAGCTCGTGCGGGTTTTTACGGAACCTTTTCGTGAATTCGTCCGCCCTCTGCTTTGTCGGTATCAGCAGCGATACGCAGAGGTATTCGACGCCCGATACGACTATCTTCATCGTCAGCCTGTACTGACCGTCGGGCAGCTGCTCGCTGCGGACTTCGGTCTGGCTCTCATACCTTTTTTCGAGCTCGAGCCTTTTGATGGCCTCGAGCGACCGGCTTATGAAATCTTCCCGGATCGTTCTTGAAAAGGCGTCGGATATCTCTTTGCCTGCGTCGTCGAGTTCGATGTGCAGAGCGTCGTCTTCGTCGGCTGTTATCTTCACGCTTGAGGTCTTTTCAAGCTCGTAAAGAGCGCTGTTGTATTCGAAATAGTTTACTATGCCCGTTTCAATGATCATTTGGTCGAAAATGTCTTTTTCGACCGGTTTTTTCCATTTATCAAGAACCGTGCAGATGAATACCCTGATCTGAGTTTTCGTTTTAAGGGAATCGATCCCTTTCGACGTCCTGAAAGTGTCAAAATTATCTTCGATCATAACAGCAACTTCTCCTTACCGTTATTATACGTTCTCTTTGAGCGGATTTCAAGACAAAATAAACCCGCTTCAAATGAAAACGGCGCGGCAGTTTTGCCGCGCCGCGAGCCGCTTGTGAGAGAGCTGTCATTACTGTACGTACAGCACAAGGGAGCCCGTGAGCTCTCCGGAATCCTTGTCGTAGGAGTTGATGAAAATCCTCCTGCCGTATTCGATCTGGTAGCTGTTGTAGCCGTCTGCGATCAGGACGTCTGAGGTGTCCTCATCCGGGGTGTTGTCTTCGGCGTAATCTTCTTCGTAATAGACGTAATCATATGCGTTGTCCCAGTATTCCGACTTGACGGCGGCGTAGACCGTGTCGTCGATAAAAAGGCCCCTGACGAAGGCGGAGTATGAACGCTCGTCGTTGAGTACGTCGTATTCGGTGAGCACGATGAGCTTGCCGTCGTTGATACCGAAACGGATCATTACGTTGTCGGATCCGGACGAATAGTAATCGCCGTAATTCGTCAGATTGACGAGGAAGCTGCCGTCCTTCATGTCAACGAAGCACTTGTAGTCCGAATCTACGTAAGAGTTTTTGTAAATTAGGCTGTCGCTTTCGATCGGGTTCGCCGGGTCCGAGACGTCGAACAGGCTGATCTTGGCGCTGCCGTCGGTGCCGGACTCGTTTCCGCCGAAGCCGAGACCTACTATCATGCCCTCGCCGACAGGGTGCAGGTAAGCAGAGAAACCCGGCAGAGTCAGCTCGCCTTTTATCTCAGGCGCGGCGGGGTCCGAAAGGTCGATCACGAAAAGAGGGTCTGTCTGACGGAAGGTAACGACGTATGCGGTGTCGCCCATGAAGCGTACCGACTGGATATCCTCGTCCTCGACAAGGGTACGGGTCGCGCCGAGCTTGTTCAGGTTTTCGTCGAGGGTTACGACGCGGCAGCGTGTGGACCAGTCGGATTCCATGTAGTAATTCATGCGGGAATAATAAGTATACGACTGTTCCGTGACCGCAAGCCTGAGGAAGCCATTGTACTCGTCGATGGCGAAGCTGTCGATGATGTATCCGTCGACGGTCCCCGTCGTTTTGTAAACAGCCTTGTCCCCGGTGATGTCGAAGGACATTATCTCGGTCTGTTCCTTCTGTTTTGTCTTCGATCCCGATGTTTCTTCGGCGACGGTCTTTGCGGAGTAGATGTACAGGTTTTCGGTCGTGCAGTATACCTGTCCGCCGCTTGTGAAGACGGAAACGGTCTCGGTCTCAGCCCCGGCAGGGTCGCTCAGATCGATGATGCTGACGCTGACGGTCGCGTCGGGGTAGGTGTCCTCCGGGAGGATGATATCCTCCGCGCTGACGTAGGTCGGCTGTTCGGCGTCATAGTAGCAGGGGACAAAGGTGGAAGTCTCTTCCGGGTCGACCTTGTCGAAGTCGAGCCGGTCGCAGGTCACGACAATGAGCTTGTCGCCTATGAGCCTCGAAGACGCCGCAGAATGGCCCTCGAAACGGAACGATTTGAGCTCTGACGGGGCGGTTCTGTCGGAAACGTCGAATATCCGGATAAGGGTAAAGCTGTCCCATCTCCCGTTTTCACCGTACAGACCGACCGTGCCGGTGACGACGACCGTGTCGCCTCTGAGGAACAGTCCGTCATAGTATTCGGAGCCCTCGTAGCGCCCGCTGAGGTCTATCTTGCTTTCGAGGACCATCTCGCTGCCGTCCGCTTTGATGATGTATAACTGATACTCGTTATAGGGAAGATAATAGATATAGTTCCCGTCCGTTTTTATGATGTCCTCTTCGTCGACGGCCGATTCCCTAACGTTCGTCTCGGAAAAAGACCTTTCCGTTCCTGCGGAGGCTCCGTTGTTGTTTGCATCGGCGGCTATCTCGGGGACCGCCGCAGGCACAGCCTGCGCGACCGCGTCTTCATCTACTGCGTAATCCGTCGCGTATTTGGCGCCGCCGTTGTACTCGATAACGTAATGAGAGTTTTCTTTCTGGTCTTTTTTGTATGCGTCGGACAGCTCTTTGAGCTTTTCGGCGACGTCATCGTAGGATGTAAAGCCGATCGACTCCGCGTTGCCCGTGTGGAAGCCTCCGGAGGGAGAGGTGTATTTTCTAACAAGCTGTACGTTGGGCAGAACGAATATCGCCAGCGCGAGGAAAAGAGCCGCGGCCGCCGGGAGCGATACCGAAAGGGCTATCCTTTTTTTTCTGCTTTTCTGCCTGACTCCGGCAAGACCGGCGGTGATGTTCTCCGGCGAGACTGACGACGGGGCGTCGATGCTTTCACCGGCTGTTTTCTCTTTTATAAAATCAAAGTCATTCATGGTCTTTCTCCTCATCTGTCTGGATCATTTCACGGAGCTTTTTCAGACTCCGCGACAGCTTTGAGCGAACGGTGGAATCCTTCAGCCCGGTGATCTTTGAGATCTCACGTGAATTGAACTCTCCGAGCACAGCGAGAGTCACGATCCGGCGATCATCCTCCTCAAGCCGGCCGAGCAGGCGTGTGACCGAACCGTCTTCATAGTCGTCAAAAAAGGCCTGCTCGATATCTCCGACGTCAAGATCGGCTCTTTTTTTCCTTTCGCGGGTTATGTCGGCGCATTTGTTGGCCAGTATCCTGAACAGCCAGGAACGGAACGAATCGGGCTTTTTGACAAAAGCGATGTTTTTGTAAGCGTACAAAGCGCAGTCCTGTACGGCGTCTTCCGCGTCGTGCGAGTTTTTGAGGTACCACAGGGCAAATTTGTACATGTCGTCGGAATATGCCCCGTAAAGCTCTCCGAAAGCTTCGGCGCTGCCTTTGCGCGCCCTGCTGATAAGGGTCTTCAGGTTTTCCTGATCGGTTTCGGTCATCTTGAAATTCCTTTCCGTTCGCTCGCTGTGCATCGATAAGACGCTGAAATAACCGGAAGTGTTGCAGGGATCTGTGAAAAATGTTTTTTTCTTTTCGATAGTAAAACGAAGCGAACGCTTTTTCAAGTCCCGCGCTTGACAAAATTTACACAAGCGATATAATCAAAACGACGGGGCAAATTGCCGTTCTTCGAGCGGTGGGAGCCATTCCGCCGGGACGGATCCCGCGCCCCGAAAAGACTGCCGGCCGACGATGCGTCGGGCGGGAAGAGGTGTTATTTATGACAAAGGTCGATATTTTTTCTGGTTTCCTCGGCGCGGGTAAAACCACGCTGATCAAAAAGCTTATTGCCGAGGTCTATACCGGCGAAAAGCTCGTTCTTATAGAAAACGAAT
>JAILDS010000010.1 GCA_024689165.1 Clostridia bacterium | reverse complement strand
AGCTGTTTGAAAAAGACGACTACCGGGGGACCGAAATTGAAGCCGAGCCCAGCTTCATTCAGCCTTGCCGCGATCTGCTTTCTCCGTTTTCTTGAAGGCGGATAAGCGGAAATGTCAAGAAAGGCGCCGAGCCTGCTCAGCTCCCGCAGAACAGCGATATCGATGCGCGGCAGCAGCAACCCGTTCGTTACGATCCGAAGATCGGAATCCGGGAACAGCTCTCTCACAAGACCCGCATAATCGACTATCCGCGGGTTAAGGAACGGTTCGCCGCCCAAAAGCCGTATCTTTTTGATCCCGGAAAAGATCTCCGAGATCCGATGAAGGTCTTTGCTGTACTCATCGAATTCATAAAACTGCTTTCGGGTCGCGATGTTTGAACAGTTCGTACATCCTTTGCAGTTCAGATTGCAGAATTCGGAAATTTCGATCTCAAGATAATCAAGCACCATGATCTCTGCAACGATCCTCCGCTTCCCTGTAGTTCCGTTCCGCCTTAAACGACGGGATCTGTCTTCGACGTTTTATTTTTCCTGTCTGAGAAAGTCATAGTCAATAAAGTTTTGAGCCGCGGAGAAATTCAGCGCCCCTGTCCGTAATACGCGTTTTTGCCGTGCTTCCTGAGATAGTGCTTGTCCGTAAGATATCTCTCGGCCGGCGCGGCGTCCGGGTCGACGGCGAGGGTCAGGATAGCCATCCTCGCGCACTCCTCAAGCACAGCGGCGTTGTAAACCGCGTGCTCCGCGTCGGGGCCCCATGCGAAGGGACCGTGCCCCGCGACGAGGACGCCCGGCACGGCGGCGGGGTCGATTGGCTTGTCCCGGTTTTTGAAGGTCTCCTCTATCACGAGGCCGGTGTTCTTTTCATATTCGCCCCCGACTTCCCCGGCGGTGAGGGCGCGCGCGCAGGGGATCTCGCCGTAAAACGTGTCCGCGTGGGTCGTGCCGAGGCAGGGTATGCCGCGGCGCGCCTGAGCCCACGCGACGGCGCAGGTCGAGTGCGTGTGCACCACCGCGCCCGCCTCCGGGAACGCCCTGTAAAGCTCGATGTGGGTCGGGGCGTCGGACGACGGCCTGAGAGCGCCGGGCTCCGCCGTCCCGTCCGCGGACATGACGACCATGTCCCGTGCGGTCATTTTGTCGTAAGCCACGCCGGAGGGCTTGATCACGACGATCCCGCGCTCGCGGTCGATGGCGGACACGTTGCCCCACGTGAACATCACGAGCCCCAGCTCTACCAGCCGCAGGTTCGCTTCGTAAACGACTTTTTTGAGTTCCTCGACCGTCATTTCCGTTCCTCTTTTGGTATATTTCGATAATTCTAATATACAGCTGTGAAAAAGTCAACCGTACGGCGTTTCCCACGGTGTTTCATACTCATTTTGTTTACTTATTCTTATTTGTAATTTAATAATTGCAATCGGGGGCGGAACTTGCTATAATATACGAACGTAAAACAGCGGTCGGAAAAATCGCGACGATCATTCTGAAGGTCTCTGAACCGGAGGCAGCCGAAAATGGGCAAGCGGAACGTATATTTTGCGCAGGCAGCATACCGTAACGGGAAGACTGCCTATTTGCCGTATGCCGTCGGAACGATCATCGCATATGCATGGAAAGACGATACCGTACGCGCCAACTACTCCGTCGACGATATCATTTTTCTCAGAGAAGACATAGACGATATCGTCAACAGACTGGACGATCCGGTTTATTTCGGCTTTTCCACTTACCTGTGGAACATCGAGTACAACAAAGCTCTCGCCAAAAAAGTCAAGGAACGTTATCCCGACTGCGTCATACAGTTCGGCGGCCATCAGGTCTCTCCGGACGCTTCGCTGCTGCGCGAATGCGATTATATCGATCTGCTTGTGCATAACGAGGGCGAAGAGGTAGTCCGTCAGATCCTTATTGAGCTTCTGAAAGGCAAAGATCGCTCTTTTGAAAAGATCTGCAACGTCTCTTTCAGAAAAAACGGCTCCGTCGTAAGCACCGAGCGGGCGCTGCTGGAGCCGGGCGAATACCCGTCCCCGTATCTGGAAGGTGTTTTTTCGGATATAATGGCCAGGAATCCCGACACCGATTTCATCCCCTTGCTCGAGACGAATCGCGGCTGCCCCAATCACTGCAGCTACTGCGGCTGGGGAATGTACAAGTCCAAGATAAGAATGTTCCCGATGGAGCGGATCTACAAGGAGATCGAGTGGGTCGCAGATCATAAAATGGAGTTTTTGGGGTTCGCCGACGCGAATTTCGGTCTGTTCGACCGCGACGCGACGATCGTGGATTGGATAATTTCTTTCAAGGAACGATGCGGGTATCCCAAAAAATTTCAGGTTTCTTACACAAAGAACAGCGACCAACGGGTTTTTGAGATGACAAAAAAGCTCAACGACCATGACATGGACAAGGGCGTTACGCTCGCTTTCCAGTCGCTGTCGCAGGAGGTCCTTGACAATATAGGCAGATCCAACATCAAGCTGTCTTACTATATGAAACTGCTCAAGATGTA
>JAILDS010000260.1 GCA_024689165.1 Clostridia bacterium | reverse complement strand
TGCGAAGACCGTTCTGCGGCGGAAAAACGGCTGCCCGTATATCTGGAGCTGCCTCTTCGTCATCACGCCGTCATGATAGAGCCGATGCTGTCCGCAGTCGACCTGCGGCCTTTCTTTGCTTCTTACAGAGGCGAAGACGGGCGCCCGAAGATACGGTCGGTCTCGGTCGGCGGCGAGTCCGGGCCGGACGCCCGCCCCTGCGACTTTGACTGGGTGCTGGATATCAGGACTCAGTGCGTGGAAAACGGCGTGAAGTTTTCTTACCACCAGACGGGTGCGAACCTGATCAAGGACGGGAAAACATACCGTATACCCAGGAGCAGCCAGCACAAACAGGCGCGCAGGGCGGGTCTCGATCATCCCGGCGAGCCGGACGACAGATAAGTCGCGGACGAGGCCCGCGCTCTGCCGCCGGCGGCAGGCGTACTGACACGTTATCAAGAGGTCCCTTATGTCAGAGTTTTTCACAGCTTTGAGAAGATCGGTCAGGCTGCTTTTTGCGGTCCTGTTTTTGCTGACCGGGGCTCTTTCATCCCCTGCCTCCGTCGAAGGGGCGGACCTGCGGCTTGAAAACGAGCTGGAGTACTGTTATTCCGACGGCGCGGCCTTCTGTCAGGGGATCGCGACCGACGGAGAATACTTTTACGGTACGGGCTGCATCAAATACCTCAACTACAACGCTATCGCGAAGATCGACGCCAAAAGCGGAGAGATCGTGAAATGCAGCGACATGTGCCTTCCCGCCGAAGCGGCCGCGAAGGGGTATTCCCATCTCGGCGACTGCTCTTACCATGACGGGAAGATCTACGCCGCCTGCGAGGCCTTTTTCTTCCGCGATCCGGCGGTGATGGTCTTCGACGCCGAAAGCCTTGACTTCCTCGGATACCACGTTCTTCCCGCCGAGGGGCAGGGCAACGGACATTTTCCGTGGCTCTGCGTCAGGGACGACACGATCTACTACACGCAGGCAAGGGACGTGGACGAGGTCAGGATGCTCGATATTTCCGATTTTTCATATAAAGGCAGCATAAAAACGAGCATGGTGATCACAAAGATCACGGGCGGCGATATCCTCGGCGACTTCCTTTACCTTTCAAGCAACAGCGGCGGCGGCAAAAAGGTCACCTATTCCGTCGACCTGAGGACCGGAGAAACGCAGGAAGCCTTTATCAGGGACACCGGGAACCCGGCGACCGAGGCGGAGGGCCTTGCCGTCAGTCAGTCGGACGGCGAGGTGCTCTTCCACTATCTTGACGTTCCGGTCGCGTCAAAAACGATCATCCGCACGTACAGCTTCCATGGATAAAGACTTTATTCCCGCCGAAACGAAAGGAGAAGGACAGAAATGACTTCCGCCTCGGTTTTTTTCAAACGGTTTTTCAGCATACTGACCACTCTGAGCATCCTGTTCGCGACGCTGGTAAGCGAGCATTCCTCGGCGCCTGAGTTCATCCCCGGCGAAGAACTGCCGCAGACGCCGTTTTCCTGCGCGGCGGAAACGGAAAAGGACGCCGCGGCTTCGGAGGATCTCGCACTTGCGTTCAACGCCGTGTACCACCTTTTCGGCGGAGTTGACAGAGAGCGTCTGCTCGTGTCGGACCTGGGCAACGAGCCGACCTGGTACGAATGGAACGCGCTCAAGACCGCCTGGTGCAGTGACGAAGCTCTGATACGCGGCGCGAAGAACAGGATACGCGACTTCCCGCAGACCGATAACGGCTATTTCTGGTCCTGGGGCGATTCCCCCTGCTGGCATTCCGGCAACGGCGTACTGCACTACGACGGGCAGTTCCGTTACGTGACTGCGGTGGCCGAGTTCCTGCGCTGGGCAGGCGAGACCTCCTTCCTCGACGAGGTAGACACGAACACCTACGGGACGGACCTCGCCGTGGACGCCTCCAAAGGGAGGACCGTATATGAAAAATGCGTTCTGGCGATGCGCTACGCCGCCGACGAGCTGGACGGCCGGAACGGGCTGATCACTATCACGGAACGCTCCGCTTACCTTGCGGACGGCGTGACACGCTTCGATATCGGCTCCGACGGGAACCCCGTCTGGAACAACACCGGCCGCGCCGGTTCCTCCCCCTCGAATTACTGGGACAACCTATGTTTCGGCAATCAGGACGCCTACGAGACCGCGTTGTATTATAACGCGCTGAACTCGATGCGCGATATCGAGCTGATGCGGGGCGATACGGAAGCAGCCGCCGAATACTCGGCGCTGGCGGAAAAGGTCAGAACGAGCTTCGACTCTGCTTTCTGGAACTGTCTGACAGGCCGGTACATCGCCTGCGTCGACGCGGACGGCAAGCGCTGGGATCCGGGGCTGACCTTCCTCAACGTTGAGGCGCTGGCATACGGGCTCGGCGACGCCGAAAAAGCGAAAAAGATATTCTCCTGGCTGGACGGGACCCGCATCGTCGCGTCCGATTCGCTTCGCGGCAAGGATATCATGGATTACGCGGTCTTTCTCAACCGCAACTGCGGAAAGGGCACCGTAAAAGGGTCCATGCCGTTCGCGCCGATGACGAACACGTTGAGTATCGAACGTCTTTCCGGGCTCGGCGAACCCTGGTGGTGCAGTCTGAACGGCGCCATCAACATAGGCTTCAGGAACAACGCCTTTTACGGCCAGCACCTTGAAAACGGAGGGTACATATTCTATCCCGTCTATTACGAACTGGCGGCGCGGCAGCGTTATCTCGGCGCGGACAGCGTGATGAAACGCGCCGGGGAGCTTGCGGACGTCTACCGCTTCAACGGCTTCAACGCGGGCATCGGCTGGGCCGACGGCATCACGGGCGTCTTCCCGGAGAGCGGGATCGTGTCGCGGGCGTTCGTCTCTTCTCTGGCGGGCGTGGACGCGGCCGTCGACGGGCTCACTATCCGGCCGGACGTTCCCTCCGGCGTCAAGACGCTCGGCGTGGACGAAATGCAGTACCGCGGCGTCCCCGTCACGGTTTCTGTCGGCACGGAAGGTCTCGTCCTTACCGCGGGATCCGCGCTTTCCGGCATACTCCGCTATTTCCCGCCCGCGTCCGGTACGCATACCGTCACCGTGACGTCCGCCGACGGGACCGAAAGCTCCGGATCGCTCACGACGGACGCGCAGGGCGCGATAGTGATCGACATGACCGCCGAAAACGCCGTTAAGATCGTCGTTTCGTAAGGCAGTATTGAAAAAAAGAGCCCCCCGGCCGAGGGGCTCCTTTTATTTGCCACAGAGCTGACGAGGCCGTTTTATGTTCTGCCGAACGATTGACAACCACGCATAATGGTGTTAAAATTCTTTTATCTTTTTTCCGTAATATCGTATCGGAGGCATGTTTTCATGAGCAAAAAACCGTTGAGCATCACTGTCGTTCTCATGTGCGTGCTGATCCTTTTCACGTGCGCCTCTGTGATCTCGGCTGCCGAAAGCGTTACCGGAGCGGATGAGGCTGTTTCCGGCATCGCTGAGGAGACGGTCGTTCCCTCGGAGCCGGACGAGCCCGAGGAACCCGCCTGCAGGATCACGGGCGTGCACGTTCCCGGCGAATGGATCTGCGGCGGCGACGGCACGCATTCGACCGTATGCGCGCTGTGCGGCGAACCCATCTCCCAGCCCTGCGATTACGGCTCCCCCGCCGTTTTCACGCCCGCCGGCGACGGCACGCATGAAAAGACCTGCGTCGTCTGCGGCGGCAAGGTGAGCGAGCCCTGCGTTTACGGCGACCCGGTCACGTCCCTCCCCACTCAGACGGAGCCCGGCATGGTAAGACGGGCCTGCGAGGTCTGCGGCTTCGAGGAGGTCATCGAGACCGCCGCGCCCGAGGGCACGCGCGAGGCCAGCTCGCTTATGGGCGACGTCGATCAAAGCGGGGTCGTGGACACCGCCGACGCCCGCGCCGTCCTGCGCGCCGCGATAGCGTATTCGCCGCTGACCGCCGAATGCGTCACCCGTGCGGATCTCGACGAGGACGGCTCCGTCACCGCGTCCGACGCCCGCATAACGCTTCGTATCTCAATCGGTCTGGATCCTGAGCGCAGGCA
>JAILDS010000232.1 GCA_024689165.1 Clostridia bacterium | reverse complement strand
GTACGGTGAGACATCGAAACCCAATTTTATATAGGCCATAAGTATTTCGATTTCTCATTATAGCTCTGTGAAATTGACTCTCTCTTGAATTTTTTTTTCTTTACCATGGTATTCTCAAATCTATTGCAACTCTGCATTGTATGTCAGAAGAGGAACATGATATGAACGTTATCGACGTCAACGCTTCCGTCTCATATCCGGTCGTCGTGGGCGGATGTCTGCTCAAAGACACGGGAGAGTATATAAGGCGGTTCGTTCCGGCTGCCGTAAAGGCCGCAGTGATCACCGACGACACGGTGGACGGATTGTACGGGGATACGGTAAGAGAAAGCGTCCGGAGAGCCGGTCTTGACGTCTGTACCTTCGTTCTGCCGCACGGCGAAGCTTCCAAAAACGGTGAAAACTATCTCAGGATACTGTCTTTCCTTGCTGCCGAGCATATCACGCGCAGCGACGCGATCGCGGCGCTCGGAGGCGGAGTCGCAGGGGATATCGCGGGTTTTGCCGCGGCGACCTATCTCAGGGGGATAGGCATTGTTCAGATACCGACCACGCTGCTGGCGCAGGTGGATTCTTCCGTAGGCGGGAAGACCGCGATAGACCTTCCCGAAGGCAAGAATCTGGCGGGCGCCTTTTATCAGCCCGCGCTGGTTCTTTGCGATACCGGGACGCTGGACACCCTGCCGGAGGAGGTATTCATCGACGGCTGCGCCGAAGCGATCAAATACGGTATCCTCGGAGACGAAAAGCTGTTCGAGCATCTTAAGGAAAAGGGGCCCGGGTTCGACCGGGAATACGTTATTTCACGCTGTATCGAATCGAAACGCGACCTGGTCATGCAGGACGAGTTCGACCGGGGGCGGCGGCGATTGCTCAATCTCGGGCACACGACGGCGCACGCCGCCGAGAAGCTGAGCGACTACAGTCTTTCGCACGGGCGCGCGGTCGCGATGGGCATCGCGTCTGTCGCCCGCGCCGCGGCGGCGGACGGGACCTGCAGTGCGGATTGCGCAGCGCGGATCGTCGACGCTCTGCGGCGGTTCGGTCTGCCCGACCGGTTCGGGTATCCGTTCGGGGATATGTACCGGGTCATGCTCTGTGATAAAAAAATACGGGGGAACGTGATCAGCCTTGTTGTTCCCGAAGAGATCGGCCGCTGCGTGATCCGGAAATGCACGCTCGAAGAGATGAAGAGTTTTTTCAGCCCCGCCTTCCGGTAATAAACGGCGGACGCGGATACGTTATGACCGACCATGGAGTTTCTTGAAAATGGATATAAATGAAGCGAGAGAACAGATCAGCCTGATCGATACTCAGATGGCCGGGCTGTTCGCCCGGCGTATGGAGCTTTCCCGGGAGATCGCCGGGTATAAACGGGAACACGGTCTTCCGATCGAAGACAGGGAGCAGGAAGCGCAGGTCATCGCCGCGCACGCCGGGCTGATCCGCGACGAGGCGCTGCGGCCGTATTATATCCGATTTTTGCAGGAGACGATCGACCTAAGCAAGCGCTGGCAACGCGGTCTGACGGGCGACGAACAGGTCGATCCCGAGGCAAGGAGTGACCGGCAATGAATATGGAATTCAAGCGCAAGCTCCCGATCCCCATGGATGTCAAGGAGATGTATCCGCTGAACGCGGGCGTCGCTCAGACCGTAAAGACGAAGACGGAGGAGCTCAAGGCGATCTTCGCCGGAAAAAGCGACAGGATCGTGCTTATCATCGGCCCGTGTTCTGCGGACCGTGAGGACAGCGTCTTGGATTATCTCTGCCGGCTTGCTCAGATCCAGGAAAAAGTGAAGGATAAGATCATGATCGTCCCGAGGGTCTATACCAACAAGCCGCGGACGACGGGCGACGGCTATAAAGGCCTGGTCCACCAGCCCGATCCCGGCTCCGGCCCGGACCTCTTCAAGGGCATAATCGCCACAAGAGAGCTCCATATCCGGGCCGTCGGCGAGACCGGTCTGATCTGCGCGGACGAGATGCTTTATCCCGAAAACTACAAGTACGTGGACGATCTGCTCGGTTACGTGGCCGTCGGCGCCAGAAGCGTGGAGGATCAGCAGCACCGTCTGACGGCCAGCGCCGTCGATTGCCCGGTAGGGATGAAGAATCCCACCAGCGGCGACCTGACGGTGATGATGAACGCGATAATGACCGCGCAGCATCGGCACGATTTCATTTACCGCGGTTGGGAGGGCCGTTCCGGCGGCAACGCCTATGCCCATGCGATCCTGCGGGGCTACGTGGACAGACAGGGCGTGACGCATCCGAACTATCATTATGAAACGCTGCTGTATCTGGCGGACCTTTATGACAAATGGGAGCTTCTGAATCCGGCGGTCGTCGTCGACTGCAATCATTCCAACAGCGGAAAAGATCCATTAAAGCAGCCCGGGATCCTCGAGGAGGTACTGCATTCATGCAGATATGACCCGAGGCTGAAAAAGATGGTAAAGGGGTTCATGGTCGAAAGCTATATCGAAGACGGCAATCAGCCCGTCGGCGGCGGTATCTACGGAAAAAGTATCACGGACGCCTGCCTGGGATGGGAAAAAAGCGAACGGCTGATCCTTGACGCTGCCGGGGCTCTTTGATAAGGGAAAAGAAATGAAAGCTGTGATCACGCCTGCAAAACTTGCCGGCTGCGTGAAAGCGCCCGCGTCGAAGTCGGTAACTCACAGGCTGCTGATCTGCGCGGCGCTGGCGGACCGCCCGACGGATATCGTATGCGAAGGAACGGCCGAGGACGTTGAGGCCACCGCGCGGGCGCTGGATCAGCTGGGCTCGGATATCGTTTATGACCGCGAAAGGGGCCTGTTCCGGGTCGTGCCTGCCCGCCGACGCCCGGACGACTGCGTTCTGGATGTGGGAGAGAGCGGCTCAACCCTGAGGTTCCTGCTCCCTGTAGTATGCGCGATGGGGATCAAAGCGCGTTTGAGGATGAGAGGACGGCTTCCGCAGAGGCCTCTTTCGCCGCTTTGGGAAGAACTGGAGCGGCACGGGTGCAGCCTGACCCGGGACACTGATGGTACCGTAGAGGTGCAAGGCAGGCTGCGCGGCGGAGAGTTCCGTATGGCGTCGGACGTTTCCTCTCAATTCATCAGCGGGCTTCTGTTTGCGCTGCCGCTTATGGAGGAGCCCTCCTTTATACGGCTTTGCGGTCCCGTGGAATCGGAAGGATATATACGGATGACGATCCGGGCGCTGGAACAGTTCGGCGTCCGTACGACCCGGGAGGGAGACGTTATGACCGTTTCTTCCGCGCCGGGTAAGCACTGCGCGGACGGCAGCGCTCCCGTTCGCAGTGACGGGTCCCGCAGAACGGTAAATACGGGATATATCTCTCCCGGCACGATCAGGACGGAAGGCGACTGGTCCGGCGCCGCCTTCTGGGAGATAGCCGGCATGCTGACGGACGGCGGCGCGGGAAGTATTGCGTGCACGGGGCTGGACGAGTACTCCGGGCAGGGCGACCGCGCGGTAAGACAGCTGAAGCTCGATATTGCGAGGGGCGGCGCTGTCGTCGACGCGCGGAACGTCCCGGACCTTGTGCCTGCGCTGTCCGTGCTCGCGTCCGTGTCGCCGGGGCGCACGGTCTTTACACATGCCGGGAGGCTGCGTCTGAAGGAAAGCGACCGCATCAGGTCTGCGGTCGCCATGCTCCGCTCCCTCGGCGGGCAGGCGGAGGAAACTGAAGACGGTTTTATCGTTCACGGGCAGGATGCTCTCAGGGGCGGCTGCGTGGACAGCTTCCGTGACCACCGTATAGTTATGAGTGCGGCAGTCGCCTCGATCGTATGCGAAGACAAGGTAGTGATCTCCGGCGCCGAAGCCGTCGGCAAATCCTATCCCGCCTTCTGGGAGGATTTCGGGATACTCGGAGGAAATGTCCTTTTCGAGCCTTAACGGTCTCGCAGCAGCCGGGAGCGATCCCGGGGAAGGAAGAACAAACAGATGAGCAATTCCATAGGAACGGTGTACAGATTTACGGTCTGGGGGCAGTCCCACTCGCCCGCCATCGGCGTGACGGTCGAGGGTATTCCCGCCGGGACGCAGATCGATACGGCGCTGCTTCAGGAGTTCCTTGACCGGAGAAAACCGGGCGGGGATCCTCTGACCACAGCCCGTAAAGAGGAAGACGAGCCTGAGTTCATTGCCGGGGTCATAAGAGACGACGCCGGCGGGAGCCGAATCCTCACAGCCTGCGGGGCGCCGGTCACCGCCGTCATCCGCAATCTTGACGCGCGTTCCGGTGACTATGAGGGATCGCGGTATATACCGCGGCCCGGGCACGCGGATCTCGCCGCCATGGCAAAGTACGGAGATGCAAGGGATCACGCCGGAGGCGGGCAGTTCTCGGGACGTATGACCGCGCCGCTCTGCATTGCCGGAGGGATCGCGCTGCAGCTGCTTGAAAGGCTGGGGATAGTTATCGCCGCCCGGCCGGTCAGGATCGGCGGAAAAACGGAGCCCGACAGGATGCGGCAGGCTGTTGAAGCTGCAAAAGCGGAGGGCGACTCGGTCGGGGGGATCGTCGAATGCGTGATCGACGGAGTTCCCGCGGGCGTCGGCGAGCCAATGTTCGACGGGCTTGAGAACCGGATCGCGCAGGCGGTTTTCGGGATCCCTGCGGTGAAGGGGATAGAATTCGGAAGCGGTTTTGCGGGCGCACAGCTCAGGGGAAGCGAGAACAACGATCCCTTTGTCCTTCTGCCCGGGCAGGGGACAGATATCACGGCGCGGGTCGGAACGGATACCAACAACCACGGCGGGTCGCTCGGAGGCCTGAGCAGCGGGATGCCCATCGTTTTCCGCGCGGCGTTCAAGCCGACTCCCTCGATCGCGAAGGAGCAGGACAGCGTGGATATCCGCACAGGGGAAAAGGTCAGGCTGAGCCTGAAGGGAAGGTTCGATCCCTGTGTCGCGCTCAGAGCTGTCCCGGCAGTGGAGGCCGCGGCCGCAGCCGCGTTGTATGACCTGATAAGGCTCCGGGAAGCATGAACGGGGCTGCGTATCAAGCGCCGTCAACGGAGAAATGTTTATGAAAATACTTGTTATAAACGGTCCGAATCTCAACTTGCTCGGCATCCGCGAGCCGGAGCTTTACGGGCGGCGGGATTATCACGCTCTGGAAGAGTACTGCAAAGCAGTCTGCCGTGAGCTTTCGGCGCGGTTTCACTGCGAAATCGTATGCGACGTGTATCAGTCCAACCATGAGGGCGAGCTCGTTGAACAGATACAGCAGGCGTACTTCGACCATACGGACGGGATCGTAATAAACCCCGCGGCCTATACCCATACAAGCGTTGCGATACTTGACGCGCTGAAGGCGGTCTCGATCCCCGCGGCAGAGGTCCATCTGACCGACGTGGGGGAGCGGGAGGAGTTCCGCCGCGTCAGCTACGCGGGCATGGCCTGCGAGCGGCATTACGCGGGGTACGGCTTCGAGGGCTACCGTATGGCTCTGGAATATCTTGTGCAGAATTACGGCAAAAACGGCAGATAAAAGCCTTCCCTTTGCCGGTTATGCGCCAGGGTATGGACTTTTGACTTTTATCATGCTATGATGGACTGAGAACAAAAACTGCATGTACGCCCCAGTCGGAACTGCGGCGGGATACGGAGGATGATCATGGTTCAGTCTTTGACATACGTTTTTCTGGTATTCGTACTCTTGTTCCGAAGTATCTTCCCTGTGTGCGGCCCGCTGAAAAAGACGACCGCGCCCGAAACGGGCTCGCTCGCGGCGACGGACGCGCTGGGCCGACAGGCTGTAACGGCGGGAGAAAGCGAAAAGAAAGTCGGCGTTTTCTACTTCCTGTGGCACGAGCACGGCTGGCCAGGGCCGTATAACATCAGCGAGATCGCCGAAGCGCACCCCGACGCGGTAGAGTCCGAGGAAAAATGGATGCAGTACGGCGGCGGGGGATACGGCGCTTTCCATTACTGGGACGAGCCGCTGCTGGGCTATTACGACGTCAGCGACAAATGGGTGCTGAGCCGTCACTGCCAGATGCTCACGGACGCCGCCGTTGATTTTATCGTGTTCGACGCGACCAACGGCTACGCGTATCTCGAAGCGGCAAGATCTCTGATCGACGTCTGGTACGGGTATTATGAGCAGGGCCGGAACGTTCCGCAGCTCGCGTTTTATACGAACGCCGGTTCCGGAAACGTGATTAACCTGCTTTACGACGAGCTGTATAACAACGAAGCGATGCGCTCGGCGTACCCGAAGCTCGACGAACTGTGGTTCCGTTTGAACGGCAGGCCTATGATAGTGGGCAACGCCGATGATGAAAACCTGAGATCGGAGGTAAAAGACTACTTCCGGATAAAGGAAGTCCAGTGGCCTACCGACAGCAAGCACAGCGACGGCTTCCCGTGGATGGAATTCGGGACCACTCTGCTCACGGTCGGCGGGTATTACAAGAACTCCTTTAAGGACGAGAGCATCATGAACGTTTCCGTGGCGCAGCACTGCGACACCTGCCGCTTCAGCGCCTCCGCCTGGTACGGCGGCAGCGACCACGGCCGCAGCTGGCACAACGGCGCGAAGGATACTTCGGAAGACGCCGTGCTGAAGGGCTATAATTTCGCCGAGCAGTGGGAATTCGCCCTGAAGCTGGATCCGGACATCATCTTCATTACCGGGTTCAACGAATGGGCGGCCCAGCGCCTTAGATTTGCCGACGACGAGCCGATCGGCTTCTGCGACAACTGCACCGTCGAATACTCCCGCGGCCTTGAGCCCTCCGCCGGGATCCTGGGCGACAACTATTACATGCAGATGGTCAACTACATCGCCAGGTTCAAGGGCACGACCGCCGTCCTGCCTCACGGCGGAGAAAAAACGATCGACGTGAGCGGCGATTTCGCGCAGTGGGACGCCGTTTCCGCCGTATACCGGGATTACCGCGGCGATACCGCGCCGCGCGACTGCCTCGGCGTCGGCGACACGCTCTATACGGACGACTCCGGCAGGAACGATATCGTGACCGCAAAGGTCTGTGAAGACGCTGAAAAACTGTATTTTTACGTTGAGACCGCCGACGCGCTGTCGCCCTGTACGGACGACGCGTGGATGACGCTGTTCGTCAACGTCAGCGGTAAAGAGGGGTACGACTACTGTATCAACCGCACCTCTCCCGAAGACGGCAAAGCTCCGGTCGAAGCCGTCAGGGACGGCGGATACGAGCGGCTGGGCGACGCGGATATCCGTTTTGAAGGCAGCCGGTTGATGCTGAGCGTTGAAAAGTCCCTTTTCGGCTCCGCGTCCGGTGAAAACGCTTCGTTCACCTTCAAATGGGCGGACAACTACGTCGACGGCGACATCTATTCCTTCTATACCAAAGGCGATTCCGCCCCCTACGGCAGGCTGAACTGGGTGTATTAAGGCAGCGCCGCGCAAACAGCGGTGATTCACAACATGGTAAAAGATCCGTTTTTTCCGGAGGTGCAGCATGTATCAGCTCATCGTTAAGATCGGTCTGATCTTCACTATCTTATTTCAGACCTGTTTCGGCTTCTGCAGGCCTGTACGGCAAAATACGGTGCCGCAGAACGGTTCCCTTGCCGCAACGGACTCGCTGGGCAGATCGGTCGTTTCCGCGGGAGAGAGCGAAAAGCTTGTGGGGATATTCTATTTCCTTTTCAACGGGGACGGCGGTGAGAACGGACCTTATGACGTCACGAAGATAATCGAGACAGACCCGCAGGCGTATCTTTCCGGCGAACGCTGGGAGGCCGCGGGCGGCGGGCCGTTCCTGTCGAGCCACCACTGGGGCGAGCCGCTGTTCGGCTACTATTTCCAGACGGACAAATGGGTGCTGTCACGGCACTGCCAGATGCTCACCGACGCGGGCGTCGATTTTATAGTGTTCGATACCACGAACAACGATATTTATATCGACAGGGTCACCGCTCTCATCGACGTATGGTACTCATATTATCTGGACGGGTGGAACGTGCCGAAGCTCGCTTTTTACACGAACACCGATTCCGGAAACAGAATGAACCAGATCTACGACGCTTATTATAACAACGCAGAACTGAAGGCAAAATACCCGCGTCTGGATGAGCTGTGGTTCCGCCTGAACGGGAAGCCGATGATCGTGGGCTGGAAAGACAGTCCCGATACACGGGAAGACGTAAAGTCATATTTCCGCATGAAGGCGTCGCAGTGGCCGAGCACGGATGATCCCAGAGCCCGGGACGGCGACGGTTTCCCGTGGATAGAATTCGTCAATCTCGAAACGCTGAACGCCTATTACAAGAATTCTCCTTTTGACAAGAGCATCATGAGCGTTTCCGTGGCGCAGCACTGCGACACCGTCCACATGAGTTCCTCGGCGTTCTACGGCCATAACGACCACGGCAGAAGCTGGCACGACGGCGCGAAGGACACTTCGGAAAACGCCGTGCTGTACGGCTATAATTTCGCGGAGCAGTGGGAATACGCCATGAAGCTCGACCCGGATATCATCTTCATCACCGGCTTCAACGAGTGGATGGCTCTGCGCCTGTCGGGAGAAAACGAGCCGATCCTGTTTTTTGACGAGTGCGACGCGGAGTATTCCCGGGACGTGGAGCCCGCAAAAGGTATCCTCGGCGACAATTATTATATGCAGATGGTGGACTGCATCGCAAAATTCAAACGCAGCACCGCCTCGCTGCCCCGTGGGAAGCAGGTCGCCGTCGACCTTTCCGGCGATTTTTCACAGTGGGACGATCCGGAGATCAAAGCGGTCTACCGGGATTACCGGAACGACACGGCGGACCGTGACCACCCCGGTTACGGCGCAAACTACTATACCGACGATTCCGGCCGGAACGATATCGTGAACGCGAAGGTCTGTGAAGATTCGGAGAACCTTTATTTCTACGTGGATACCGCCGAAGCGCTGTCGCCCTCGACGGACGACGCGTGGATGACGCTGTTCGTCAACGTCGGCGGCAGTGAGGGCTATGATCTCTGCGTCAACCGCACCTCTCCCGAATGCGGTAAAACTACGGTCGAAGCCGTCAGGGACGGCGGATACGAGCGGCTGGGCGACGCGGATATCCGGTTTGAAGGCAGCCGATTGATGCTGAGCGTGGAAAAGTCCCTTCTCGGCTTCGCGCCGGGTGAGGACGCCTCGTTCACCTTCAAGTGGGCGGACAACTACGTCGACGGAGATATCTATTCCTTCTATACCGGCGGCGACGCCGCTCCCTACGGCAGACTGAACTGGGTGTATTGAACGACCCTTCGGAAAACGCCGCGCTTTGAAGGGAACGCAGAAAATCCGGCGACAAGCCTGCGCCGGAGCGTTACCGATCAAAAAACGACCGAAAAAACGGGTATATGACGGCTCGCCGTCATATACCCGCATTTTTATGAAAAGGCAGTGTTCCGCCGCGCCGCCGTCCGACGTCGGATCTGTCAGAGCTCAAGCTCCGCGGCGAGCGCGAGATGATCGCTGAGGACCCCGGGCACGACGCCGCAGGAGCGGACGCGGACCGCGCCGCTCGTGAAAATATAGTCTATCTTCCTGTCCGGCTTATCCGACGGGAAGGTCGGCCCGGCATTGCCGACGGCGAACGAGGCCTCGGTCATTTTTT
>JAILDS010000227.1 GCA_024689165.1 Clostridia bacterium | reverse complement strand
CGTATTTAATTACCGCTTGACGAAGTCTGGCCTTTTGTGTTACAGTTTTCATGACGAACAGCCTCCCTGTTGCTTTTGTTTCGCAACTTTACTGTAACACACGGAGTCCCTGTTCGTCACTCTTTTTTTTAATCACCTCCGTTGTAACACTTCTATTGTAAACCTACAAACGCTTATCCGTGCCTTCAAAAACGCTGCTGAAATAATATCAAAAAAGTGTTTTTTTCTTTTGCTGTCAGTAGTATTATATAATCAACAGAGTCAAACGCGACAGATGCAGAGAGACAACTGTATCTGTTCTTCAGTAAAGTATAAGGAGATACGGAAATGGACATTATTTGCCCGAAATGCGGACAGGTTTTCAAGATCGACGGATCCGGGTACGCACAGATCGTGCAGCAGGTACGGGATCATGAATTCGACGAAGAGCTTGAGCGGCGCAAACGCGCCATGGAACGTGAAAAAGACGACGCGCTGAAAATAGACAGGATGGAACAGGAAAAGCTCCGCAGCGCGGAGCTCGCGAAAAAAGACGGCGAGCTCGCCGAGAAAAAGCAGGAGATCGAGCGGCTGAAAGCTCAGCTGGATAAGACCGAAGCCGAAAAAAAACTTGCCGTTTCCGAAGCGGTGCGGGAAACGGACAAGCATCTTTCCGAACAGGGGGCTGAGATCTCAAAGCTCCGCGGCGATCTCGAACTGCAGAAGAAAGAGAACGAACTTCGTGAGAATTCTCTGATCGAACAATACAAAGGGGAAATAAGACTGCGCGAAGAGGAGATCGAACGGTTAAAGGATTTCAAGGCAAGGCAATCCACCAAGATGGTCGGCGAAAGTCTGGAGCAGCATTGCATGACGCAGTTCAACCAGATCCGCACGACGGCTTTTCCGAACGCGTATTTTGAAAAAGACAACGACGCGAAAACCGGCAGCAAGGGCGATTTCATTTACAGAGAGTCGTCGGATGGCACGGAGTTCATTTCCATCATGTTCGAAATGAAAAACGAAATGGATACGACTGCCACGAAGCACAAAAACGAGGATTTCTTCAAAGAGCTGGACAAGGACCGTAATGAGAAAAAGTGTGAATACGCGGTGCTGGTATCTCTTCTCGAAAACGACAACGAGTTTTACAACAACGGGATCGTCGACGTCTCTTACCGATATCCCAAAATGTTTGTGATCCGTCCGCAGTTTTTTATTCCGATCATCTCACTTCTTCGGAACGCGGCGCTGAATTCGCTGCGCTATCAGAGGGAGCTTCAGCTCGTCAGGAGCCAGCAGCTCGATCTGCGGAATTTTGAAAGCGAAATGATGTCTTTCAAAGAGGCTTTCTCGCGCAATTATGACATTGCGAGCAGAAAATTCCGGACTGCGATCGAAGAGATAGACAAAACCATAGACCACTTACAGAAGACGAAGGACGCGCTGCTTTCTTCGGAAAACCAACTCAGACTCGCCAACAACAAAGCCGAAGACCTGAGCATAAAAAAGCTCACGAAAAACGCGCCCTCGGTCCGCGAAATGTTTGAGGAAATAAGCTCGGAAGAATAAACGTTTATATGCGTCGCTGATATTAGGCGCATAATAAGAAAAAAGAACGGTTTTGCAAGGGACGGGCGCGCTCTTCGCTGGATTGACAGCATTGCAGGGATTTGATAAAATGACATTACAACGAGCGGAGAGGACGGTTTTTCCGGCAAAAACCGTATTCTGAGAAACAAATGAGCGTTAATTTCGCGATACTCGGCAGCGGAATGTCCGCGGCGCTTCACGCAAAGGCTCTGTCGGGGCTTAAAGGCAGTGCGAACGCAGTCGGTTTTTTCAGCGTAGACGAAGAAAGCGCGCGTGAGTTTTCGCTCGCGTACGGTATTCCGCAATACAGCTCATACGACAGGCTTCTGGACGATCCCGCGGTCGACGCAGTGATAATCTGCACTCCGAGCGGGCTCCACGCGGAACATGCGGTCGCCGCTATGAAAAAGGGCAAAAACGTACTTGTCGAAAAGCCTGCGGTCGTCACTCCGGAACAGGCGGAAACGCTGCTGCGTGCCGAGAGAGAATACGATATCAAAGTTGCCTCCGTCAGTCAGCTCCGGCTCTTCTGCGACGTAAAAAAACTGAAAAAGGATATCTCCCGCGGTACGTTCGGAAAAATAACGCTCGCAACGCTCAATATGAATTATTACCGGCCGCAGAGCTATTACGACATGGCTTCCTGGCGCGGGAGCGCAAAGCTCGACGGCGGTACGCTTATGAACCAGGGGCTTCACGGGATAGACCTGCTGATATACTTCTTCGGGCAGCCGGTCATGGTATCGGCTTTCCGAAAGACCGCTGCGCGGCAGATGGAATCCGAGGACACAGCCGCCGCTATTATAGAATTCAGAAACGGGGTGTACGCGGTCGTCAGCGCATCAAGCTGTACGTACCCGGGTTCGCCGAGACGGCTTGAGATCTGCGGGACCGAAGGCAGCGCCGTACTGACCGAGGACAAGATCACCCTCCGCGACACAGTGCGGGACGGAAAATGGCATGCGAAGCCGTCGGATTATCTGTCCTTCAACGACCCCGCGGCGGTACCGCAGGAGGCGCACAGAGAGGTCCTGCGAAACTTCGCGGACCATATCGAGCACGGCACACCGCCGATCTCCACTCTTGCCGACGGGTGCAATTCCGCTTGTCTGATAGACGCCGTTTACCGTTCAGCCGACACGGGTGAGTCTGTCGTTCCTCGTTATTTCAGAACTGTCTGACGGCATCCGGAAGGAGAGACCATGAGCAAACTCGCATTGTTCGGAGGAGAAAAGACCCTTGATCACACCAAACAGCCGGACGAGCTGTTCCGCTGGCCGATTTTTACCGAAGAGGACGAGACGGCGCTGCTTGACGTTTTCCGGAAAAACGAGATGAGCGGCAACAACGTCACGATCGAATTTGAGAAGGAGTTCGCCGAATGGCAGGAGCGTAAATACGCGGTCGCATGCTGCAACGGCACCCTGAGCCTGCTGACGGCGATGTTCGCTCTGGGACTCAAAGCCGGCGACGAGCTGATCTGTCCGACGAAGACCTATTGGGCGAGCTGTCTTTCGGCGCAGCTTCTCGGCGTTTCAGTGGTGTTCGCGAACGTCGACCCGGACACGCTGTGCATAGCCCCCGACGATCTCGAAAGGCTGACCGGCCCGCGGACAAAGGCGATTATGGTCGTGCACTACAAAGCCTACCCCTGCGATATGGACAGGATCATGACGTTTGCGCGCAAGCACGATCTGAAGGTCATCGAGGACGTCTCGCACGCGCAGGGAGGGCATTACAGGGGCAGGAAGCTCGGCACCTTCGGCGACGTCGCCGCGATGAGCCTCATGAGCGGCAAAAGCCTGGCATGCGGAGAGCTCGGCATACTTGTGACCGACGACAGGCTGTATTATGAAAGAGCGCTGGCGTTCCTCCATTATGAGAGGAACAAACCCGAAAACATCTCGTCACAGGAGCTTCTGTCTTACGTCCATCTGCCCCTGAGCGGGCTCAAGGGCAGGGCAAATCAGCTCTGCACCGCCATCGGTCGCGTACAGCTCAGATACTATGACGAGCGTATCGCCGAGGTCAGGCGGGCGAACAATTATTTCTTCGATCGGCTTGAAGGGCTTCCGGGCATCAGGACCCACAGAGTGGACGAAAAAGACGGTTCAGATATGGCGGGCTGGTATACCCCCTGCGTCATCTACCGCCCGGAGGAGCTCGGGGGGCTGAGCGTGGGGACTTTTATCAAAGCGCTCACAGCCGAAACGAACTTCCCGTTCAACACCCTCGGAGGCAATTTCCCTCTCCACCTTCATCCGATGTTCAACACCTACGACCACCTGGGGCTCGGCAGGCCGTCGAGGATCGCATTCTCCGAACGCGACGTCAGAGAGCTTGACAAAGCTCTGAAACCCTCCGAAAACATCATAGTTATAGACACCCCGTATTTCAGGAAGCTGATGCCGGAGCAGATAACGCTCTACGCCGACGCTTTCAGGAAGGTAATCGCAAATCACAGTGAGCTGCTCGCAGCGGACTCCCCCGACGCGGTTAACATAACGGGTCAGTGGTACGGTCAGGTAAAATAAAAAATGGACGACAGGCCTTTAATGCTTTTCGACGCGAACGCGCGTCTCGGGAACGCCCCCTCACGGCAGGACGGAGAACCGTCCGGCACGGAGGATATCATCGCGCTCATGGACGCCTTCAACGTAAAAAAAGCGGTGGTATATCACGCAGTCGCTCAGTTTTCGGATATAATGCTCGGCAACTCGCTGCTCGCACGCGAGACCGGAGGGTCGGACAGGTTCCTGCTCCAATGGGCGGTGCTGCCGCCTTTGTGGGAGCTGTATCCGAGGCCGTGCGAGTGGATAAAAATGATGCGCGAAAACGGAGTCGTATCCGTCCGTATCTTCCCGAAGCAGTACGGTCATTCTCTGAGGCGCTACGCCGCCGCGGAGCTTTTCGACGCGCTCGGCGAGGCCGGTATGCCCGTGTTCGTCGAGTACTCCGAGCTTCGGGACGCGGACGCTCTGTACGACCTTTGCCGGGACTATCCGGAAACGAACTTTGTTCTCTGCTCCCCGGGTTACCGCTGTCTGCGTCAGATAGTCCCGATAATGGACTCCTGTGATAACCTGTATATGGAGACGAGCAATCTCTTCATGCATAACGGACTTGCGGAATTCTGCCGTTATCAGGGCGCCGGACGTCTGCTTTTCGGCTCCGGGATGCCGACGGCATCCCTTGCCGCCGCCGCTTCACAGCTCCTGCTGTCGGATCTGTCCCGCGCCGAAAAAGAGGCCGTTGCCTCCGGGAACCTGAAAAAACTTCTCGGGGAGGCGTATCTATGATCGGGGACAACGTCCTTTCGGGCGAGCCCTTCCGGGGCGTGGATATCTTCGATATACACGCGCACATCCATCAGACCTCGGATTTTCAGATGCTTGATACGACGCCGGACGACGTGGTCAAAACGATGGACGCGCTCGGGATATCCGGCGCGTGCGTCTCCTCGATCACGTCCATACACTCCGACTGCAGGCTCGGCAACGAGCTGATGCTCGACGCCGTGAAGCGGCATTCGGGGCGGCTGTACGGCTACGTTGTGGTCTCTCCGCACGATACGGACGTCGACCTGTCCCGATATTTTGAATATCCGGGCATCCTCGGGCTGAAGGTCCACGCCGCATTCCACAGGACGACGATAGACGATCCCGGGTACATCCCGTTCTGGGAATTCGCCGACGGAAGATCTCTGCCGGTGCTGTTCCACGCGTGGGAAGCCGCGGATTCGGTCTGCATAGCGAAGCTGGCGGAAAGATACCGCTGCGCAAAATTCATAATCGGTCACGGAGCAGTCCGTATCAAAGAGGTCAGGCGCGAGGCTGTAAACGCCGTCAGGCGTTTTGAAAACGTATGGGCGGACACGACCATATCTCTTTCGCCCGACGGAACCATTGAAGACGCCGCGGCAAAGCTCGGCGCGGACCGGCTGTGCTACGGCAGCGATATACCTTTTTACGACTGCAGGCACGTGCTCGGCAAGGTCGCGACAAGCAGGCTTTCAGACGCCGAAAAAGAAAAAATACTCGGGCAGAACGCAAGAAGGATCCTTTTCCAGAACGAATAGTTTAATATCAGATATCACAAGACCCGGGACGGCGGGCTTCGTCGTCGTGTATGATGGCGATATAACCCAGCAGGCCGCCCCAATGGTAGAAGCAGTTGCTGTTTTCAACGCCGCAGCCGGAACCGTCGACGGCGCTGTAGTTTTCATGCACGTGCCCGTGTTCTTTCCATTCCTTAAGAAAAATGCGGCGTGAGGAATCGGCAAGAAGCCCCTGTTCCTCAGTCAGTCCGGCGAAACCCAGCGCTTCGTAAACAAGGTAGTTCATCGGCGCCCAGATGCGGCCCCGCCAGTAGTCCTGCTCCGGGAAAGCCGGGTCAGAGCGCGAGATGGACGGCAGCATGAACTCCCCGCCAAGTTCCGCGGGATCGCAAAGATATTTTTCGCAGACGCTGCGCCTGCGTTCTTTTGAAACGCGCCCGGAAAACAGGCTGTACAGGTTCGTCGGCGAGATCCTGCGGCTGGATTTGCCTGTGACGGCGTCCCTGTTGGCGTAGATCCCGGCTTCGGGGTCCCAAAGCAGCTCGAGCGCGTCCTCGGTCATTTCAAGTCTTTCCCGCAGAACGGGTATCTTATCGGTCGCCCCCGCTATCCGGGCCAGCTCTATAAGGCATCGGCAGTCGTTGATGAACAGGCCGGTCAGACCCACGTCCGCCAGAAGCATATGGCCCGTCGCGGGGTCAAAACCGCGCCGTCGTACATAGGGGAATTGTCCAGCCCGGATTCGTATTTCGCGCCCTGAAGGTTGCCCACGTCGGTCGTCTCGTTTTTCATCCCGCTTTGCGAGATATAATCGTCCGAGCCCCAGCACATCGCGCCTCCGGGCAGTCTGCGCCGCTCATGGAACCACGTGTTCCAGCGGTACAGCGGAGCAAACATCTCTTTTACGAACCAATCTTCGCGGAAACGCTCCCACAGCCTCAAAACCGTCATCGCGCCTACGGGCGGCTGCGAACGGTCCCGGCTCTTGCCGCCGTTCGATACGGCGAAGTTCGGCACGAAGCCGTCATCGGTCATTTCATCGGTTATCGCGAACGCGTTGAGCAGGGCAAGCTCTCTGTTGTCCATACCGCACATCAGGGCCGCAAAGAACGTATCCCACTCAAACAGAACGTAACCGCCGTTGCCCTCGCTCCAGTTCCGATTGACGGGAGTACAGATCCGGTCGTGCTCCGGGTCGTAAACGGTGTTCCACGCGAGGCATGAGCGCATCGCCCGATAGACCTCGGCGTCGGCGCCGTAGCCTGCCTCCTGACCGAGCACGGCCGCTCTCGCGCTGTCCATAACGCCGCGGGCATGCCCGACGGTAACGGGAACGGTAGCAACGGCGACAGGTCCGTCAAGCGTAACGCTGACGCACGGACAGCTCCCGAGAGCGTGTACGAAGCCGTCCTTTCTGCCGGTAGTGTAGATATCGACGCGCTTCCCGTCGGCGAATTCCGCGCCGAGCCTGCCGTCCTTGAGAAAGACCGACCCGGGCCTGCCCCAGAGCAGCGACGCCTCTATAACGAGCGCGGGGGCGGGCCCCTCACCTTCACCCGGCGTCACGAGCAGAAACTGCTCGCCGTCCTTTTCGGCACTTTCAACGGTTATCTTCGTACTGCCCGCGGAAAAGCTCAGGCGCGTATAAGCCCCGTCCCAGCTGCGCTCGGCGGGGCGCAGATCGCGGTCGCCGACCTTCAGGAAGCGTATGACCTTCGGCTCGGACCGGCTTTTGAAGCACAGACCGATGCAGAAGCCGTACGGCAGAAGCACGTGCGAGGTCATGGAAGGCGTGTACCATGTGTTCCAGCCACGGTTCGTAAGCTTTCGGAGTTTATCGTGATCCATTCTCGTTCATCCGTCTTTCTTTTGTCCGATACTGTCTGCGCAGCCAACCCGCGGCGCGGACGTTTTTAAATCGGCAGCCTTTCCGTGCGCAGATGCCAGGCGCCGCCCGCGCTCTGAGAAAACGCGGCGTATCAGCTGAGGGTCCTGATCGTTTCGCCGCCGGAGCTCTGAACGAACATTGTGACGTTCGCGCCGTTGAGCTTCGTCCCGTTTATGCGCACGTTGTCGAACGTGACCGATATCCTGTTGCCGTCGGGCAAAAGGGACGAAACGCTTTCATTTTCTGAGGCGCAGGGCATTATGGCGATGATCAGGCGGTACAGGAAGCATTTGAGCTTCTCTATGAAGCTCATAACCGTTTTGACCGCGAGCCTCGAGCGCTCCTCGCCGTCTGCAGTTATGTTTCTGAACACGACGCCTTCGATCGTACAGTTCGTGATGCTTTTGTTTGTGATCATCACGTTGATGGGCCGCCCTGCTTCCCCGTGGATCTCGATGTTTTCAAACAAAACGTCATTAATCGGAGCCCCGCCGTATTCCACCTGGACAGCAAGGGAAGAGACCCTGTTCAGATCCCACGTCACGTTGTGGAAGACGACTGCGCCGTTTGTAAATTTTACGTCATTTATCGGCGAGTTGTCTTCTCCGGTGATGCCGAAGCAGCGCGCCTTGTTGCTCCAGGCGACGCAGTTATCGAATACGACGTGTTCGGAAGGAATACCGCCTGCGGTCGTTTTGACGGAGTAGCAGTCGTCTCCGTTGCGGGCGAAGCAGCCCGAAACCGTCACGTTCCTGCTGCAGCAGATGTTGATCGCGTCGCTGTTCGTCCTGTAGCCGATGCACGCGATATCGCTTATCTCGACGTTTTCGCAGTCGTGCAGGGTAAAGGTCCAGTGCGGCGAATTCAGAAACAGCATACCGCTCACACTGCAGTTTTTACACCAAGTCAGCAGCAGCGGATCCCGCTCCTTGCGGTCGAGACGGTTCAGGTCGAACGTGGCGTAACCCGTCACGGTGACGTTCTCCCTGCCAGAAAGGAGGAAAAACGCTTCGCGGTGGGGCAGAGCCGCGTACTCCTCCTCCGAGAGCAGGTCATAAACGTGGTTTGCCGAAAAAAACGACCCCCTGCGGAAATAAAAAACGCTTTTACCGCTTGTGTCTAAGGAATCCGCGCAGTAGACGCCCTTGTCAAAAACGGCGACGTTTTCCGCCCCGTATTCGACGTTGAAGGCTGCGATCTCGGCTTCCTCGTCTGCGTATTCGCGCACAAAGAGCGTTATCGCGTATTCTTGCGAGTCGTCGTTGATGAGTACCGTGTAAAATCCTAATTCTCTGACCGTAAGCGTCACGGTATCGCCGCCGACGACGCACTTTACGCCGTACATGTAAGGACGCACGTCGGCGTTTTTAACGTGAACGGCAGACCTGAGCCGGAACGTGAGCCCATCGCCGAAGTCGGAGACGAATACGGCCGTAAAGGACTGGAGCACGCCGCCGCAGGTCCCGTCGTAGCTCAGCGCCGCGTAAACGGGGACGGTTGCTCCTGCGGCTTCCGCCGTCCAGTACGGCGAAACGTACAGCCCCGTTTCATCATAGCCTTTGTTTGCCTCATAACCGTCCGCGCCGACCGCGCGGGACAGCATCTCTTCGGAAAAAGGCGTCAGCGCCTCATCGGGGTAAGACAGCGCCTCAAAAACAGGCTCCCCCGCCGCCGCGCCGACTGCTGCGGCGAAAACGGAAATCGATGCCGATATGATAAAAAATGAGATCATAAGACACAGGCTTTTTCTGAGCTTCATGAAGCACCTCCCTGTCCGAGCTTGTTCGTCCTATTATGTGATGATTAATAATATACAGTCGATAAAGATGATTCTACTCTGTGATTTTTCGTTTGTCAATAAAGCTCTGCGAGGCTGCACAGCACCATTCGGTCGATCTGCAGGAAGATCGGCCGGTAAATTATTGCAAAAATATTACAGGATAATTAAGAATCGACAAAAAACAATCGGGACGGGATTTTTTTACAAAATTTTTATAAAAAAAACATGACAAACGAAAAAGTATGTTGTATAATGCCACCAACGTAATAGGGTCAGCGGCTTTTTTTCCGCGGCGCCCGTAAACAACAAGGAGGAATTCAATTGAAAAATTCCAAAAAGATTCTGTCCCTGCTTCTGAGCGCGCTTCTTCTGCTCTCGGTGGTGCCGATCGTTGCTTTCGCGGCGGAAACAGGCACGTGGGACGTCGTCATCGCCGTACCCGAGACCGTATACATGACTCCTCAGTCCGCGTATACGGAAAAAACCACTTCCGTTCAGTATTACGTCAACAACACGATAAGCTCGAGCGGAGTTCTGTCGCTTGACAAGGAAAACGCCAAGGAAAACGGCAAGTTCTTCATCTACTCGCCTTATATCAGTTCCGTGACGAGCGTCACGCTCAACGGCGCGACCCTTTCTGATTTCTCCGTCACTAACATAGGCGATCTTTTCTACGACAACACCTTCACGTTCGCTCTCAAAAACGGTATATCCTCCTCCCAGACCTCGACGCTCGAGTGGGTCGTCGTCTGCAGGATGACCGACGGCACCAACGCCACTTTCCGAGCCTGCACGGTAGCGTACGCGCCGTACCTGTCGCCGGTATTCGCGGCGGGCAGAACGAAAAACACCTGCGGCGAAAACTCTTTCGGTTCCGGAATCTCCTGGGTCAGCGGTATCCACGGCATCTCCACCGGTGGCGGATACTACGCCAAAAACAACGACAAGAACCTGATCCCGCTCCTCGGCGGTCCCGAAAACGGCGACGGCGCAGACAGTCCCGACGCATGGTTCAGCTCCGATCAGCAGGCAGATCTGCCGGCCAAGGGCGGCTGGTACACGTCCAAGGAATACGGCTACAGCGTGTTCAAGGACACCACGCTCTGCGTTTTCGAGCGCTCCGCGGAGGGCTTCATCTACGTCGACTCGAGCCGCTATGACAACCTCAAATACGTTCCGAACCTTTCCACGGGTCTTATTGTTACCGACGCCGAAGGCATCAGCAACAATAACGTCTACGGCTACGTCGGACTGCTCAATAACGCTTCCGACCGTATCACTACCGGCCGCAACTGGTATACCGATTCAGAGACGTCTCCGAGCGAATGGGACGCCGGCGTCACCATCTGGGCCGGCGACAGGTCCACCGGAAGGACGAACTCGAACTACAAGCTTGCCAACGTCAGGCTTGATACGTCGGTTCCGTCCGGCTGGATCTATATCCGGGGCGCACTCAAGACCGCAAGCGGCGGCGACAACTGCTTCGCCATCCTCGACAGCTACCTCAACGTCATCAAGGTCGACAAAGCCGCTCTGAGGGATCAGATCAACGCTTACCAGAAGGTCTGCGCCGAGAAGAATTACACCGCCGCCACCTGGTCCGTCTATACTGCTGCCCTCAAAAACGCTTACGCGGTCCTCGGCAATCCTGCTGCGACCTCAGCCAACGTAAGCAGCGCGCTGAGCAACCTTAACTCCGCAGCGGATGCGCTTGAGAGCACGATCACCCTCAACGCCACCTTCAACGGCGGCACGACTCCTTTCACGTCCGTCAACGTAGTGTTCGGCCCCCACACCACGGCCACGTTCCAGGCGAACACCTACACCGCCGAGAGAGCCGGCTACAACTTCGTCGGCTGGTCCACCAACAGGAACGCCACGACTCAGGGCGTCGACGTATACGGCAACGCCATCACCGAGGAGGTCTATATCAATGACTTCACGGTAACGCCGAACGCCACGCTCTACGCTGTCTTCCAGAAGAACCTGGTGTCCGTCATCCACTGCATGAACGCCACGGGCGGCGACCGCACGATAACATATCCGTACAACGGTACCGCCACCATCTTCAACAACCAGACCGCCGGCACTGCTACGCCCAGCTTTATCAGCAACTCCGTCAAGGACGGCAGGACCTTCAGCGTCACCGGCTTCTCGTTCGACCAGACAGCCACGACGGGCGAAAAGAGCTACCCCGTCGAGATCGACGCGGCGGAAACTCACGTTTACGCGACCTATAAGTATCCGATCACGATCTCGTTCGACGTCAACGGCGGAACCGGCAGCATCGCCGACGCGGTTGGCTACGGCAATGCGAACTACAATGCGACAATCATAGACAACGCGACCGTCGAGCTCCCGAATGAAATGCCCGGTCACAGCAGTCTGGGCTTCGCGGGCTGGTCGACCGATCCCGACGCCGTCGAACCCGACTACAGGGCAGGCGCGACCGTCACCGACTTCAATTCCGACGTAACGCTCTACGCTGTTTATAAAGAGGACATCGTCGCTTACTTCCATTACACCGATTCCATCGGCTACTCCCAGGTCGCCGAGAGCTCCGCTCACTTCGTTTCCGGCGGCGCATCGGTCGATATCGCTATCCCGGAGGTCGATCCCGTCGGCAGCAGATACGCCAGAGACTATGATCTCGTCGGCTGGTCGCTTGAACCCGACTGCACCTCCGCAGACGACCTTGTCGGTCTTACCGGCACCATCTCCACTATCGGCGACGTCGACTATTACGCCGTTTACAGCTATCAGGGCGCTCTTACATATGATTACAACGGCGGCGAGATCGACGGCGCGACGAGCTCCGCAGAGCCCGACGCGAACGTCACCGAGTATTTCAACCACACCATTGAACTGCGTTCCGGCATAAGCGTGCCCTTCCCCGCCATCACTCCCGAACGCGATGGCTATGACTTCCTCGGCTGGGCGGATTCCGCCACGGCTGCGTACGCCGCCTACAAGGCAGGCGACACCATCGACTTCCTCAACACCAAGACCGTTTACGCGATCTGGCAGCTTCAGGTCTTCGAAGTCAAATTCATCAACGCCGTTGCCGACACCGAGACTGTTGAGACTGTCCAGTACGGCCGCGCCGCTCTGGCTCCCAACCCCGCCGCTTACGTTGACAACGGTGAAGAAGGGCACTACGCTTTCACGGGCTGGGATCAGGACTTCTCATCCATCACTGCCGACCTCACTGTAAACGCCGTTTATGAGCTCGAGGCCCATGACGAAATCGTCGCCGGAAGGCCCGCGACCTGCACCGAGGACGGTCTGAACACCATCACCTGCTCGAAGTGCGACTACGAAAGCACGGAGCCCGTTGAAGCCACCGGCCATGATCTCGAGACCGAGTTCACGATCGACATCGAACCGACCTGCGACCAGCCGGGTTCAAAGTCCATCCACTGCAAGAACTGCGATTACCAGGAGCAGAAGGAAGACATCGAGCCTCTCGGCCATGAATTCGCCGACGAATTCACCGTTGACGCCGAGCCTACCTGCACCAAGGACGGCAGCAAGTCCCGCCACTGCACCAGATGCGCCGAAGTGACCGACGTCGAGGCAATACCCGCCTCCGGCCACACCATGGTCGAGTATTCAGCCGCTGTCGACGCCACCTGCACCGCTTCCGGCAGAACAGCAGGCAGCAAGTGCTCCGTCTGCGGCTTCGTCGAGGCTCCGACCCTCATTCCCGCAACCGGCCACGACGTTTCCGACTGGACCGACACCGGCGACGGTTATAACCACAGCAGCGTCTGCGCAAACTGCGGCGAAACCGTTAAAGAGTCGCATACTCTTGCGATCATCAGGTCCGTTGCTCCTACCTGCACGACCGAAGGCTCCACCGCCGGCTCCTACTGCGTCATCTGCGGCGCTGTCGTCAATGCTCCGGAAGCCGTCGATATGATCGACCATGCCGACAACAACCATGACGGCAAATGCGATATGTGCGGTCAGGAAATGTCCGAGGTCTCGGACGAGGAATACGTAGCCAATGAGTGGATCTGCCCGCTTGACGGCGAGGATCACGGCCACAACTTCATCGGCTTCATCATCCGCTTCATCCACATCATCATCAAGTTCGTTCAGGATCTGTTCGCTAAATAAACCAAGCTTCGTTTTGAGCTTTCTCTCTGGAGCCCGGAAGATTCCGGGCTCCTTTGTAAAAACAAACCGCATATGAATAGATCAAAAGATACGCTTTCGGGGAAGACCGTCGCTTTTCTCGGCTCGTCCGTCACCTTCGGCTCCGCGTCGGGCGGCGTCTCCTTCGTTGAATACATCGCTCAGAACACCGGAGCGACGACCGTAAAAGAGGCTGTCCCGGGAACGACTCTCGCCGATACCGACGAGCAGTCATACGTTCGCAGGATCGCAAGGATCAAAGACAGGCCCGACGCTTTTGTGTGCCAGCTGTCGACAAACGACGCCGGGAAAGGCGTGCCGCTCGGCAGAATTC
>JAILDS010000185.1 GCA_024689165.1 Clostridia bacterium | reverse complement strand
TCATCTTGGGTTTGTTCTGTTTTTATTGGTTCTCTTTGGCTGTATTTGTATTTTCCCATCGTTTTTTTACGATAGCTGACAGCCTTGTAACCATACTGTAATGTTTTTTTGCAGGCAACGGACACTGCTTTTCGCGTTTTACGTGCTCGCTAATCACCGCTACTCCTCAGTAATCGTTCTAGATCGAAGACGAGGCATGAGTCTTCGGTCTTCTTTTTTTGGGCCTTGACAGAAACATGGTATCTATGGTTTAATGCAAAACGAGGAGCGCGGTGTTACCGGCACCGCGCTCCATGTGGCGATTCCAATGACTATGTTAAAGGAGAGACACACCCACGATAATCGCCACAACTGTAATATATTATGATATCTACAGAAAATCAAGGGTGTGTCGGAAAAGGAGAGACACACAATGACCAAGAAGACCAAGACCTACGCCACGCACGTGACCACACCGACCGGGGAGCGCATCTACGTGAGGGGCAACACGCCCGAAGAGAGAGACCGCAAGGTCACCCAGGTCAAAGCGCGTTGCGGACTCGGCATGGGCGGTGCTTCCACCACCACGTTTGAGGAGTTCGCTACTCTGTGGCTGGACATCTACAAGCCGGAGTCCTCTATGCGGCCTACGAGCTACGCCGCCGTGAAGAACACGTTCTTCAACCACGTGCTGCCCGCGTTCGGTAAGCAGCCAATCGACAGTATCACGCCGATGAACATCCAGAAGTTCAAGACGCAGATCGGCAGAGGGTCCGCGAGTCAGGCGGCGAAAAGCTGGCAGATGGCAAAGGCTATCTTCGCTTCTGCCGTGGACAACCACCTCATCACCGAGTCGCCCATCAAGTCCACGGATAAGCTCCCCGCCGCCCACGCCAAGGAAGAGGAAGAACCGCTGACCGACGAGCAGGTCAAGAGACTCCTCGATGCGGTCAAGGGTTCGGCTATCGAGCTGTTCGTTCTCATCGCGCTCACGACCGGGATGCGTAAGGGCGAGATCATGGGGCTCATGTGGGACGACGTGGACCTCGTCAACGGCGTCATCGAAGTGCGCCACAACAAGTCCATCCCCGGCAACCTCAACGACTGCGAGGTCACCAGCTTCCCGAAGACCGACGCTGGACGACGCCGTATCCCTATTCCCACGAAGCTCCTCGATCTGCTCAAGCACGATTATACAAATCGTAACTCCGACTTTGTCTTCGCCATGCCTTCCGGTCAGAGCTACACCAAGTCCGCGTTCCGTGCGGCGTGGGCATACATAGACCGCCGTACCGCCGGTAAGCGCAACGACGGCAAGGGCGTAGGCGAGAAGTACGGCGATGTGGCTATTACATTAGACTTCACCACGCACCCTCACCAGCTACGGCATACCTACATCACGAAGCTGTTCGAACAGGGGCTGGACATTAAGCAGGTCCAGTATCTCGCCGGACACTCCACCCCGGACATGACGATGCGGGTCTACACGCACTACCGCTCCAAGCAGCGTGAAGCGGACACCGCCGCGCAGGTCATGGCGGCCATCGACTATATTTGAGAAACTTGCAAAGCCTAACACTTTTCACAAATATATTCGACAGAACCAGCACAAACGGCGCAACCAATTTGCAACCAAATGAGCGTAAATGGTTGCAACTGGTTGCAACTGAGCGCCAATATTACCAGTATTTAGTAGCTCTATACCCTGCAAAATAATAAACGAAAAACCCCGCAAACCGTTGCTGTGTCTCGGTTTGCGGGGTTTACATTTTTGGTGGAGACTGCGCGACTCGAACGCGCGACCTCATGCGTGTGAAGCATGCGCTCTAACCTGCTGAGCTAAGCCTCCGTTGTGGTGACCCGTACGGGATTCGAACCCATGTTACCGCCGTGAAAGGGCGGTGTCTTAACCACTTGACCAACGGGCCAAAAAAACGGTCTGCATCCTGCAGGCCGGTTTGATTTCCCCATAGGCCCGAGGGCCTATGGGGAAGATGGTAGCGGCGACTGGATTCGAACCGGTGACACTGCGGGTATGAACCGCATGCTCTAGCCAACTGAGCTACGCCGCCATAGCTTGGCTATTATACAATCACCGTCTGCGCTTGTCAAGCGAAATCTTTGCAAAAAATCCGCCCGGCACGCACGCCGCGAGAAGCGGCAGCGCGATGAGGGAGTAGCGCCCGGCCGCCTCGCTGAGAAGGAACATGCACGCGAAGCCGAGAACGCCCAGCAGGCAGACGAGCTCCGGAGCCGTCCCGCCGCGCTTTACGCGCAGCGCGGCAGCCGCCGCGAAGAGCAGCAAAAGCGCCGCAAAATACCCGTTGCAGAGGGCTGCCTGCGCCTTCAGCAGCTTCCCGGAGAGCAGCGCGTTTTCGCGCGCGGAGTACATGATGAGATAGTCCAGCACGGAGGACTGATTGCCCCACGTATGCGCGGATTTGACCGCCATGAGCTTCACCGTCCCGACCGGGCCGAGCGCCTTGTAGCGCGAGACGACGACGCTTCTTATCTGCCTGTCGGCGGCTCTGAAGTCGCCGGACTCGACGGCGGAATAAAAGAGCGCCGAGTCCTCCGCGTTCCACGCCCCGGAGGCTTCCGCGTTCGATCCGGCAAGCAGCGTGAAGGAATTGGAGCTGCGGGCGACGGGCCTTTCCAGGATGCTCTCCGCGCCGAGCAGCGAGAGCTGCCGCCCGCCTATGAGCACGACGAGCAGGGCCAGCAGCAGCGCGAGCGCCCTGCCGAAGGCGGGCCGCTTTTTCGCGTCGGCAGCCAGCCACGCCAGCACGACCGCGATGACGGGGACTATCGCGACCGGCCGGATGAGCTCCAGCGCGAGCAGGCAGACGCCGAGCACGGCTCCGCGCGCGAGCATGACCGGGACGGGCTTCGGCCCCGCCTTATAAAACCGCGCCAGCAGGAACAGGACGAGGGAAAGCAGCGCGAGAGCGAGATGCTCCCCGCAGCATAGGGGCGCATAGAGCGCGGCGGAGGGGCACAGCGCGAAGATGAGCGCGCCGAAAAGGCCAGCCTTCGCCCCGCGCAGGGTCTTCACGGCGCCGAAGATGAGCAAAGCCGTGACCGCGCTCAGGACGAGGCCGCCGACCTGATAGACGGCGACGGACGAGCCGAAGACGCGGAACGGGACCGACAGCGCCTCCGAGAACCATAGCATATGCGGGAACAGATGCGCGGAATTCTTGATGAGCGCCGTCCCGCCGGCGAAGCACCCGGCGAGGCGGAAATACGTCCCGAAATCGTGGACCGGCGCCGTCACGACGGGAAACGCCAGCACGGCGGCGACCCTCGGGACGAGCGTCAGCGCGAGGACGATCAGCGCGGCGGCGAGCGGCTTAGGCTCGCGGGCCTTCCCTATCGCGAACGCGGCGGCCACGCCGACTATGACGAGCACGGCCGCGGCGGCGAGCACGAGCCAGCCGCCGGAAACGCAGGCCATGACCGACAGGGCGAGCCCCGCCGCGGCCGCTATGACGCAGAATATCTTGGTCAAAACTCCGTCCATGCTTCCTCCGGATACAGTCGGACGCGCCGCATTCGCGGAATGCGGCGCGCCCGGTCGTTTTTTATTAGGTATCGTACAGCAGCGCGAGGTCGCGGTCGTCGTCCAGACGTGCGATCGCCTCTGTGATGTTGCGCACGTTCGTGCGGTATACGTAGTAGCGCTGCTGCCCGTCGACGACGGCGCAGTACTGGCGGTCGTTGAGCCTGTATAGCTTGAGCTCGCGCTGCCCGCCGTCCACCAGCTTGAGGCGGACGGTTATCTCGGCCTCGCCGAGCGCGACGTCGTCGCTTACGGTGCCTATCTCGCGCAGGTTCAGCGTACGGGCGTAGAGCCTCTTGGTGTTCTGCTCGCCGAGGTCCTTGCCGTCGAGCGCGCCGAAGACGTGGACGGCCTCGGTGTTGGCGTCGGTTATATAATCCTCGAAGGTGAAGTCGACATGGCGCACGCTGCCCTCATACTCATACTCGATGGACTGCACCGTATGTATCTCCTGGACCCAAATGGTGCGGTTGACGAGGGTCATATAGTCGATGTCGATGGGCTCGAAGCCGCTGTTTCTGTATTCAAGGACGGTCAGTTTGTCTATCGCGCCGGCCTTGAAGTCCTCATACTGCTTGGTGATGGCGCAGAAATAGACGTTGGAGTCCGTCGAGCCGACCATGATGTCGCTGGTGTTGCCTTCGACGTCCTGAAGGCGGACGCGGGCGGGCCTGTCGAGCCCGAAGTCGGCGAGACGGTCGGCCTCGATATCGCCGTAGACCTTCGAGAAGGCTATCGTCGCGACCTTGTCGAGGACGTTCTCGCGGATGTTCATGTCCACGGCGGAGGAGAGGACGGGCTGGAGCAGCATATAGTTGCTCATGGCCTTGTTGCCCTCCATGTCATAGGTCGGGTCGGCGACTATCTCGATGGGGGTCCCGTCGCGCTTTTCGATGTAGACGTAGTTTATCTTCTCG
>JAILDS010000086.1 GCA_024689165.1 Clostridia bacterium | reverse complement strand
GGGCGGCTGCTGCGCCTCAACGGCGTCGCCGCCGAGGAGGAATTCCGCGTAGAGCTTCTCCCGGGCAAAAAAACGCCCGCAGAAAGCGCCTGAAGGCGGAAAAAACGGCTTTTTTGCGGCCCAGGTGCGCCTCGGAAGCTGACTCAGCGGCTCCCGGCGCCGGCGCCGAAGTAATAAAAAGCTGTTGCCTAAGCCGTTTTTTTATGCTATCATTTATATATTATGTACAGTGGAGGAAAGTGAATTGGCTGCCAAGAAAAAAACAAAGGACGAGCCCGGGTTCACCAGCAAGGAAGAGGCGCTCGCGGCTGCTCTCAAGCAGATAGAAAAGACCTACGGCGAGGGTTCGATCATGCGTCTCGGGCAGTCGAGCGGACTCAACGTAGAGACCATATCCACCGGCTCGCTGCGCCTTGACGCGGCCACCGGCGTGGGCGGACTGCCCAGAGGCAGGATAATCGAGATATACGGCCCGGAATCCTCGGGCAAAACCACCCTCGCGCTGCACTGCGTCGCCGAGGCGCAGAAAAGGGGCGGCACCTGCGCGTTCATCGACGCGGAGCATGCGCTCGACCCGGTCTACGCGCATCACCTCGGGGTGAATATCGACGACCTTCTCGTCTCACAGCCCGACGACGGCGAGCAGGCGCTCGAGATCACCGACGCGCTGACCCGCTCCGGGGCGGTCGACATTATCGTCGTGGACTCCGTCGCGGCGCTGACCCCCAAGCAGGAGATCGAGGGCGACATGGGCGACTCCCACGTCGGCCTGCACGCAAGGCTGATGAGCCAGGCTCTCAGAAAGCTCGCCGGTTCCATCGCCAGAACGAAGACGATCGTCATCTTCATCAACCAGCTGCGCGAGAAGGTCGGCATCGTTTACGGCAACCCCGAGGTCACGACGGGCGGCCGCGCGCTGAAGTTCTACGCCACGATGCGCATCGAGGTCAGAAAGGGCGAGATCATAAAGCAGGGCAGCGAAGCTGTCGGCGCGCAGACCAAGGTCAAGATAGTCAAGAACAAGGTCGCCCCGCCCTTCAGGACCGCCGTTTTCGACATCCTCTACGGCACCGGCATCTCCCACTCCGGCGAGGTGCTCGACACCGCCGTCGAGCTCGACATCATCCACAAGGCCGGCGCCTGGTTCTCCTACGACGGGAACAGGATCGGTCAGGGCCGCGAAAGCACGCGCGCCTATCTTGAAAACCACCCCGACGTCATGAACGAGGTCGTCGAGAAGATCCGGAAGGACCCGAGCTTCAACTCCGCCGGATACGGCGAGGAGCCGGAAGACGACGTGTCGGACGCCCCCGCACCCGCGGCCCCGTCCGTTCCGCTCGATGAAGATGACGTCGACATAGACATCCTCGGCGAATAATGTTTGAAAGAAAGAACAAAGCCGCTCCCAGCGGCGACAAAGACAAGGCCTACGACGCGGCGCTGAGCTTCCTCGACGCGAGGGACCACGGCGAAAAGGAGCTTTTCGACAAGCTCACCCGCAGGTTCACGCCCGAAGCGGCGCGCAGCGCTGTCTACCGGCTGAAGGAAAACGGCCTTGTCGACGACGAACGCTACGCCCGCGAATACGCCAGGCGGCTTTTCGAGCGTAAACGGCTCGCCCGCAGGGGGATAGTCGCAAAACTCCGCGCCAGAGGGATAACCGGCGAGGTCGCGTCCGCCGCTGCTCAGGAGCTCGATTTCGACGAGGACGAGGCGGCAAGGGAGCTTGCCGAGGAGCTGCTGGAGCCCGGAGCGTCTCAGAAAGAAAAGCAGCGCGTCGTCCGCAGGCTGACCTCGCTGGGGTACTCGACGGGGTCCATCATCAGGGCGATAAACGCGGTAGAGGAAGAATAGGTGAAGCCATGTCCGCCACAATAGGTTTTATATCTCTCGGATGCCCGAAAAACCAGGTCGACGCGGAGCTGATGCTCTCGCGGCTCGTCGGCGCGGGCTACAAGCTCAGCGAGTCCCCCATCGACTGCGACGTCGTCATAATCAACACCTGCGCGTTCATAGACGACGCGAAGAAGGAATCCATCGACAACATCATCGAGATGGGCGAGATCAAAAAGGACGGCGACATAAAAAAGATCGTCGTCACGGGCTGTCTTTCGCAGCGCTTCGGTGAGGAAGTGCTCACGGAGATGCCCGAGGTCGACGGCGTGGTCGGGCTCGGCGCGAACGGCAGGATAGAAGACGTCGTCGCGCGCGTGCTCAGGGGCGAAAAGGTCCTCGAGCTGCCCGAAAAGACCGAGCTCCCGCTCTGCGGCGAAAGGCTGCTCACGACTCCGGAGCACTGGGCTTACCTGAAGATCGCCGAGGGCTGCTCCAACGGCTGCAGCTTCTGCGCTATACCGTCCATACGCGGCCGTTACAGGAGCAGGAGCATCGGGGAGCTCGTCGACGAGGCGGCAAAGCTCGCCGCGCGCGGCGTCAGGGAGCTCGTGCTCGTCGCGCAGGATACGACGTATTACGGGTACGACCTGTACGGCGAATACAGCCTTGACAAGCTGCTCGCTGCCCTTGCAGGGGTCGAGGGCATAAGCTGGCTGCGCGTGCTCTACTGCTACCCGGAGCGGATCACCGACGCTCTCATTGACGAGATAGCCAAAAACGACAAGGTCGTGAAATACCTTGACATTCCCATACAGCACGCCGACGCGGACGTGCTCAGGCGCATGGGTCGCGAGGGCGACCTCACGCAGATACTCGCGCTGGTCGCGAAGCTCCGGGAAAGGATCCCCGGCATCGCCCTGCGCACTACCGTCATGACGGGCTTCCCCGGAGAGACGGAGGAGGCCTTCGGCAAACTCCAGGAGCTCGTTGAACGGGCCCGCTTCGATAAACTCGGCGTTTTCGCCTATTCTCAGGAGGAAGGCACGCCCGCCGGCAGGATGGACTGCCAGATCGACGATGAGACCAAGCTGCGCCGCAAGGAGCTCATCGAAGAAAAGCAGGCGGCGATCCAGGCCGAGCTGCAGAGGGACAGGATCGGCGGCGAATTTGTCGCGATAGTCGAGGATTACGACGGTTTTTCCGACAGCTATTTCGGCAGGCTCTACTGCGACGCGCCGGACATCGACTTCAGCGTGCGCTTCGTCTGCCCGTGGGAGCTCAGCAACGGCGAGATCGTCAGGGTAGCCGTCCTCGACGTGGATGAAAACGGCTGCGACCTCATCGCGGAAGTAATATAAAGCATATTTCACATCACAAAGCCCCCGCCGCCGCGGGGGCCTTATTATATATTTTAAGGCGTTTTAACTTCCGTCGCGCGGTGTCGGTTCACTATGCTCCGCAGACCGGTGTGCTGACCTTACAATACAATGCGCCGCAGGCCCTCACTTCATCCTTCATCCTTCATTCTTCATACTTGGAACAACTCCCTCCGCAGCGCTGACGCGCGCCACCTCCCTCACGGAGGGAGGCTTTAAAGGCTCCATCTCAGAGGGAGCTGTCGCGGAGCGACTGAGAGAGTTCGTCTCTCAGGGCGTGCGCCGATAACTTTTCATTCCTTGCCCGTCCGCAGGGGACGGGACTCGGAACGCGATCGGGCGGTCATGCCCGCCCCTACGGCGGAAACGTGCTCGTTTCGTTTCCGAACACAGCCCGGGGCATACTATTTGTTCCGGGCGACCACACGGGTCGCCCATACAAAAGCTGTCTGTTTTATCCCAAACAACAATGTATTGCCTCGCTACCCCCCCCCGCTTCCGGGGCAAAAAAACGCACCCGCCGAAGCGGGTGCGCAGGGTTTAAGTCTTACGCTCTGAAGGCATCGTCCGGAAGGTCTTCGATCTCAAAGCCGATGGCGGCACGCAGGATAGCGCGGGCGTCGAAAGCGGTGATCTCACCGTCTCCGTCGATATCGGCAATGGTAAGAAGGATCTCGGGAGTCAGCACCTGACCTGCCACGGTGTAGCCGTACTCGAACTTGGCGATAACTTCGTCCATGGTCTCGAGCAGGATAGCAAGC
>JAILDS010000020.1 GCA_024689165.1 Clostridia bacterium | reverse complement strand
GGTATTACCGCAGTTTGCGCAGGCGTAGTTCGCTTTGCAGGTGTAACCGGTCGCGGTCTCAGTCCACGTGAAGCCTGTGAAGGCCCACGCGTGTCCCGCGGCGCCGACGACCTTGTCTTCGGTATGCTCCGTTCCGTCGGGGCTGTCGGAAACGCCGACCGTCGCGGTGAAGGTGATATCGTCCTCGCAGCCGGGCTCGGCGGGCGAGCTCGTCACGGCGGCGTCGACGGAGTCGGTATCGCCGCAGTTTGCGCAGGCGTAGTTCGCTTTGCAGGTGAAGCCGGCCTCGGTCTGGGTCCACGTGAAGCCGGTAAAAGCCCACGCGTGTCCGGACGCGGCGACTCGGACTTCAAGGTCGTCGGAGTGTTCGGCGTCGTCGAGAGAATCGTCTGCCGAGACTGTCGCGGTAAGAACGACTACCTGTTCGGTTTCGCAGTCCGCGTCCGGCATCTCCGGGGCAACGACAGCGTCGACGGATGACGTCCTTCCGCAGCCCGGGATAGCGCAAGTGTAATCAGCCTTCGCCGTATAACCTGAATCGGCGTCGCCGGACCAAGTGAACTGCGTAAATGCCCAGTTGTGGTCGTGCTCGGTGATGGTAAAACCGGCGGAGATGGTGTAGGACTCGGTGTTTGCTTCAAGCGTGTAGCTCGCGGTATATGTACCTGCCTCAACGGGCGCGGAGTCGAGCTGACCGTCCGCGTCTGAGAAAACGATGTCGTCCGGGTCAGGCTCAACGCCGGTGAGCGCCGTGAATTCGGTAAAGTCCTCAAAGCCTGCGCCGTAGGGCGAGCCGTTGGATTCGCCGCCTTCGGCGGTTATCATGAGCTGCGCGCGGGTAACATACCCGGCGGCGGAGCATATCGCGCACTCTGCGGTCAGGGTATCGCCGGAGGCGGTGTAAACGATCTCATGCTCGTGCCCGACGAGTATCGTCTCTCCGTCGGCAGTCTTCGAGACGGAATAACCGCCGACGTCACAATGGAAATACTTCAGCGCATTGTTTTCGTCGGAGTAGCCGTCGGTCAGCAGCTGCGCATCCGTGAACTCCATAGTCTCCGCGTATGTTTTGTCGCTTGAAGAGAGCACGGGCGTTACGCCGATGGATGCGCCGTCGGATAGCCCGTCCGTTATACCGGCAAGCTGCGGATTATCAGAACTGTCCTTTGAAATATAGAGGTTGCTTTCGATCCTTTTTACGTGATCGGTCATCCAGGATGCGCCAATAAGGTTGTCCGTTATGACCGGGGCTCCGGAAAGCGTGATGCCGCCCTCCTTGCTGACGAACACTCCGGCGCCGACGCCGTAGTGCCAGTCTTTGCTGCTGTCGTCGCTGAGCTGCGTCCACAGCTCTTCGTCGGCTTCGGCTGCGGCGTAGAGCTCCGGATAAACGTAATTATCCTGAGCGTCCTTTGAATCGAAACAGACGTACCAGTTCGTCCTGTTTCGGGCTATCATGCCGCCTGACATATTGAAGCTGCCCTGAGCGCCGACCCAGACGCCGCCTCCGTCGCCGTCGCCGCTGTCTGACGAGTCGTAGCCCGTGACGCGGTTGTCTGTTATTTGACCGCCGGACATGTTGAATTCGCCGCCGACAGCCCCGTCGGGCTCGTTATCGATATTTGCGATATAGACTCCGCCGCCGGCGTAACAGCACGTGTTGTCCGTTATGCTGCCGCCGGACATGGTGAAGACCGCGCCGGAGTCAACGCAGACCGCGCCGCCGTAAGCGGAGCCGACCTGTCTGTTTGAATTGTTTAAGTGGTAGGCGGCATGCGGAGCGCCGCTCGTTGTGCCGCAGAGCGTGATAAGACCGCCGTTCATCTCAAACGTCCCGCCCTGCGCGACGTAAACGCCGCCGCCCATGCCTTTTGAATTACTGTCGTCGGAGCCCGCGGCGCTGTCGGAGATGACGCCGCCGTTCATGATGAACGTGCTGTCTGAGGAAACGAACACAGCTCCGCCGCAAGCGTCCTGCGCTTTGGCGACGTTGTCGGTGATGGTACCGCTTTCAAGAATGAACGTTCCGCCGGGACGGATGTTGACGCCCGCGCCGCCCGTGCCGCTGCCTTTGGTGAAGCCGCCGGTTATCCTGCCGCTGTTGTCGCCGCTCGAGTCCATTACCGTGAGCTTGCCGGCAACGTAGAAGCAGTAGCCGTTCGTCGCTCCATCGCTCGCGGACTGTTTGAGACGGTCGAAATCGTGACCGTTCAGGTCGAGCACGGTCTCGCGGCCTTCGTCGACTTTGATATATACCCCGCTGCAGTCTTCCGTCAGCCTTATATGAGTCTCGCCGTTATTGATCGCAGTCTGCAGCTGTGTCCGCGTAGAGACGTCGGTCCAGTCGATAGCCGAAAACGACGCCGCCGCACAGGATATGACCGAAACGAGCAGTACTGCCGTCAAAAAAACGGATAGAATTGTTTTCACGTTCCGAACCTCCCGCGGGTAATAATTCATTTCAATATAACACGATGAGGCTGTGTTTTGCAAGCAAAAAAGCGTTATAAACGTACAAAAAGCGTTGTATAGAAAAAACAGAGACAAATATTTCTTGATTTTGTTTCAATGCTGTGTATAATTGAAAAAAGAGAGGCGGCGACGTGATGGACGGACGATGCTATATAATCTGCGCCGGTTCGCATGAGCCGGAGCCTGTGTCCCGTCGGCCCGGCGATATCGTTATCGCGGCGGACGCCGGGATCGAATCTGCGGGGCTGTACGGCCTTGAGCCCGATCTCGCCGTCGGAGATTTCGACTCCGTCCGTGAGCTGCCCCGGGGCGCAGAACTCGTCCGCCACGATCCGCACAAGGCGTATACGGACACGCTTCTTGCGGTCGAAGAGGGCCTGAAACGCGGTTATGAGGAGTTCGTTTTTTACGGCGCTCTGGGCGGCGAAAGGCTCGACCACGCCATTGCCAACACCGAGCTGCTCGCCTACCTGGCGGATCTCGGAAAGCGCGGCTTTATTTTCCTGGGCGATACCTGCGTCACCGCGTTCAAAAACGGGGAGCTTGTTTTTCCGGCGGGGCTGAAGGGCTATCTTTCCGTCTTTGCCGCGTCAGGCGCCGCTTACGGGGTGACCGAGACGGGGCTTATGTACGGGCTGGTCGACTCGACCGTGTGCTCGTATTCGCCCTTCCCGCAGTGGGTCAGCAACGAGTTCGTAGGTACGGAAGCGACCGTCTCGGTAAAGTCCGGCATACTCACCGTCGTGTGGTATGACAGAAGCGCGCTGCCGCTCCTGCGGCGTTCGGACAGCGGATATTAGGCTCCGTGATCCGGCATTTTCGCATCGGTCCTTTTGTGACGACGCGTATCGCCGGGCGTGTCTTGCCTAAAATATAGAGTACCGAAAGGAACAAACGCATGAAAAACTTCTTCAAGGATTTCAAGGAGTTCATCTCAAAGGGCAACATCCTCGACATGGCAGTCGGCGTGATCATCGCCTCCGCCTTCGGCAAGATCGTCACCGCCCTCGTTGACAACATCATCATGCCTCTTGTGGGCAAGCTCGTCGGCGGCATCGACTTCAGCACCTGGGCGATCACTATCGGCACGACTGTCAACGCCGACGGAGAGACCGTCCCGCTGACGCTGGGCATAGGCCTGTTCGTCAAGGCCATAGTCGACTTCCTTATCATCGCGCTCGTCATCTTTCTTGTCCTTCGCGCCATAGTCAAGGCGACCGAAAAGGCCAAAGCCCTTGCCGGCAAGAAGGAAGAAGAGCCTGAAGAGGAAGAGGCCGCGCCGACCTCCGAGGAGCTTCTGACCGAGATCCGCGACCTGCTCAAGGCTAAGAGTGAGGACGCTGAGTAACCCGTATTCGGGCTGCGATCTCGATTCCTGCGGTTTTTACAGGGCGAACCTGCACACACATTCCACGATCTCGGACGGGTCGGCTGACCTGCCCGAGGTCGTTGAACGTTATTATTCTCTCGGCTACGACATACTCTGCATGACCGACCACGGCGTCGTCGGCAAAGGTTGGACGGCTCCACCGAGGCCTATCCCTCCGTTCAATCTGCTTCAGAAGTCTCATCCCGTGAGCGTTCGGAGGGCGGGCGAGATCGCCCGCGGCGTCGGCAGAGGCGGCAGGGGCATGGTCGATATGCCGCTGGGCATCGAGCACAATATCGCCGTTTTCCGGAAGAACCACGTCAACGGCTATTTCTGCGACGCGGGCCGCGGGGATTTCGGCAAAGAGAACGACCATCTCACCGCCGTTAAGAAGATCGACGCGGCGGGCGGTCTGAGCGTGCTCAAC
>JAILDS010000311.1 GCA_024689165.1 Clostridia bacterium | reverse complement strand
GCCCGACTGCGTGACGCCCGGCAAGAAGACCTTCAAATGTACCCGCGAGGGCTGCGGCGAAACGACGACCGTCGACCTGCCCTGCGACCTTGAAAACCACGTCGGAACGCCCGTAAAGGCCGAGCCGAGGGCTGCGACCTGCACCGCCGAAGGCTCGAAGGGCGACACTGTCTGCTCCGCCTGCAAGACCGTCATCGAAGCGGGCGAGGTCATCCCCGCGACGGGACACAGCTTCGGCGACTGGGAGACCGAGGACGTGCCCGAAAGTTTCGAGGGGCTCGACTGCTCGACCGACACCCTGACTCAGATTCGTACCTGCTCCGTCTGCGGCGTTTACGAAGAGCGCGAGCTCGTCATCTATGAGCTTGCCATGCTCGGCTATATTGAGCTGCCTGTTGATGAACCGGAAGAGCCCGAGGAGCCCGAAGAACCCGAAGAGCCGGACACCGAAACTCAGCCCGTGGAGACCGAAACACAGCCCGCCGAGACTGGTACCGAACCGGAGGAGGACAGCTCGTCTTATTATGACGACACGATCGTTTACGGCGATATCGACGGTGACGACCTTGTCAGCTCCGCCGACGCCAGGCTTGCCCTGCGCTACGCCGTAAGCCTTGAAGTCGGCTTTACGGAAAGACAGGTCAAGGCCGCGGACGTGAACCTTGACTTCGACGTGACCCCCGCCGATGCGAGACTCATACTCAGATTCGTCGTCGGGCTCGAGCTCGCCCTCCCGGCACTGACCGAATAACGAAACGAGAATTTACTAAAACTTATACTCCCTTGACGCTCCGCCGACGCTCACGCGCCGGCGGAGCAACCTTTATGCCGCCTGCCTCGATACCACGCTCAAAACGGCCTGTAAAACTGCAAATCCAGGCTTTATTATTAATATAATCGTAACCGTTTTTTATTGACAAAACAGCTGAAAATGATGTGAAATAGCAAATGAGAAAGTATGAGTGTCAAACTCTTTGCTTATATCAATTTTTCGGTCAGGAGGAGGAGCAGATATGCGTACGATCTCTCATTTTGTAAAACGCTCCGGCATCTGTTTCAGATGTGCCGCATGTGTTCTTCTGACTCTTGTTTTCGCTCTTCAGGGGGCTTTTTCGGCGTCCGCGTCCGTGATCGCGGAGTTCGGCAGGACGACTCTGTCGCAGACGGTCGAAGCATCCTCCGGCAGGAAGTACAAGATCAAGCTTTCATTTTCCGAGGACGCGGGCATTCCTGCCGACGCGGCGCTCAGCGCCGCCCTTCTTACTGAGAACGACGAATATTACGACGCCTACGTCGAGCAGGCGGAGACGGCGCTCGACTGCGCCGGCGACGAAGAGAGCGAGGTCATTCTTTTCGATATCTCGCTCGTCAGCTCCCAGGACGCCTTCGTCGTGTATCAGCCCGCAGAGGGCGCGAATGTTCAGGTGTCGGTCACCCTTGCCGACGCCGTGAAGAATGAGATCGGCGTCGTCCATTTCGGCGAGGAGCCCGAGGTCATCGACAGTTCCGTTTCCGGCAAGCAGGTCAGCTTCGACGCGACGGGCTTCTCGGTGTACGCGCTGGTGGATTTCCGCTATCTCATCCCGGAGGATGAATTCATTTATGACGCGACCGCCTTCGACAGGCAGCCGCTGTATATCTCCTCTACCGTAAAAGGCAGCGAATACTACATGTCTTCCGGCATCGTCCCGTGTCCCGCTGCGGGTACCAACGTCACCGTTATAAAAAGGACCGCCGCGAACTCCTCCGAAGGCGCCGTCCCTTATTACTTCGAGAAAGTGCCCGGAGGCGCGGCGAACGAGTATTATATATATTATTATGAGTCGAGCACGACGAAAAAATACGTAAAGCTCACCGGCTCTTCCAAGTCCGAATACACGGACTCTCCCGTAACCGTTTTTACCGTCACGCCGTATGAGACAGCGTCACACCGTTACTATATCACGTTCCAGACCGGCAATACGACCTACTATCTCAACCTGAGGAAGGACCAGAACGGTACGGGCTTCGGCGGTTCGGATTGGGGCCCCGCCAACGGGAAGACTTCCGACGGCAGCATCATGACCCCGCACATCTAAATCTCCTCTGAGATCAGCGTCGTGTCCGCCCTTTCTGGCAAGAGCTTCGGCATCGTCTGGGTTGACGCTTACAATATCGGCCACGCGCTTTCCGCCACGGAGAAGAGCGCGACCGCTCTTGAGGGCGACGACGTCAGCATCAAGGCTAACCCCCTCACCGCCGGCGAAGCGGTGGTCGTCAAGACCGACGGCGACCTCACCATGTTCACGTTCCACGCCCTCAGCAGCGGAGGCTGCTACATTACCACCACTGTCGGCGGCGCGGTGAAGTACCTCCGGCTTGCCGCCGGCTCCGCGTCCCTTGTGGACTCTCCGGACGAGTACTGCGTGCTCAACGATACCGTCGGAACAGGCGAGACAGGCGCCGACCCGGGCCTGGTGAGGATAAGATCCCTCGCGGGTACCGGCAGCGCCTCGCTGAGCATAAACACCACCACTTCTTACGGCCTTGTCAGCTCGAGCTGGTACGACGCTAAAGCCGCGATCTCCGACAAGTCCTTTTTCTACCTGGCGGACAATACCACGCTTGCGGACGACGACCTTGTTTCGTACACCGCGGTCAAGGTCAGCGTTTCCGACCGGTCACAGGTAAAAAACGGCTCGAAGGTCGTCATATACACCCGTATCTGGGATGAGGACGCGAAGGAATACGTCTATTACGGCGTGGATCACGACGGCTCTCTCGTCCGCCTTTACGACGAGGGCGAGACCATGCATCATCCGTTCCTTCGGCGGCGGTCCCGTCGGGCTTTAGACCGTAGCCGCGTCCATAGGCGAAGAAGCGGTCACGATAGAGGACGTTTACGAGCCGTTCCTGATGCAGCAGGGCTTTCTGGGCAGGACGCCGCGGGGCAGGATAGCTACCCGGCTCGCCTATGAGCATCTGGGCATACCGATGAGCGGCGGCGGTCCGGAAAATATGACGATGCAGAGCTTTTAGGAGAAAAAAATGAGAAAAATGGCGTTTGTTCTTGTTTTCGCGGTGCTTTTTGCCTGCCTTGTTCTTCCCACAGGCGCTTCCGCCGCGGACGTGATGGACATCGACGGCGACGGCGACGTTTCCGCTCAGGACGCGAGGCTCGTCCTCCGCGCCGCGATAGGGCTCGAGGAGCTCCCGGACGGGCTTGAGACCGCCGCGGACGCTGACTCAGACGGCGAGTTGACCACCGCCGACGCGAGGGTCATCCTCAGAGCCGCGATAGGTCTCCCGGATACCGCGGACTGGAAGGCCGCGTACAGAAGGGGCCTTTACGACCTCCGCGAAGAGTTCAGCTGGGACGACTGGGACGATTTCGCCGGAAGGAAAATGTGGTTCAGCCTGGCGTATATCGACGGCGACGACATTCCCGAGCTTATGGTGGCCCAAGGTGTTGACCACCCCTCCAAGGTCGAGATCTACACGTACGCCGAGGGCGAAGCCGTGCTCGCGGGGACTGCCGGGAGCTGGGGCGTGTGTCTGTACGAGCCCGGCACTGGCTATGTGGGATCCGTTTTTTCGGGTTTTGGCGTGAGCCATTATGTGGTGTCAAGACTCGAAAACGGAACGCTGACACAAGTCTGGTCCGCTATTAACAACGAGGGTGACGGGCTGCATGAGCTGATATTCAAGGTCAACGACGTCGATGTCGGCAGAGACGAATATATGAGAGAGTACGAAAGCAACTGGGAGCTGCACGACTTTATTCCCACCGCCGATGTCGAAGACCCGCAGGCTTATCGGCTTGCTCCGGAAGATATAGAATCCTTCTGACGGTATATATAACAATGGAAAAAGCCCCGGATGTCCGGGGCTTTTTTTGACGGGTCTCATACGAGGTTGAGCACACCGCTGACG
>JAILDS010000282.1 GCA_024689165.1 Clostridia bacterium | reverse complement strand
GGCGCAGCCGACAAAGGGGGACAGGTACTGTTGCCCTGCCGCGCTGCCGCCGGGCTTCGTGATACTTGAATGCTATCCGCTATCGGCTATCGGCTATCTGCTCACTCCGTTTTTCTCTCTTGCCAACTCCAGGGGCGTTATGTATAATAGACGCATAAGACAGGTTTTTTACGGAGGTGCTTCATGAGCAGATACAGAGCGACGATAGGCGTGTGCTGTCTGGGCAGATATACCTACGACGTGGCGGCGGCGCTTGAGATATACGAACGCGCGAAGGCCGACCTTGCGTCGATAGACGACGTGGACTGGGTGGTGATCGACGAGCCGGTCATCGAAAAGGCCGACGCCGCAGCCGCGGCGGAGCGCTTCAGGGCGGCGGGCGTCGACGGCGCCGCGATCATCAGCGGCACCTTCCACCTGGGGCATCTCGCCCCGACGATAGAGCGTGCCGTCGGAAAACCCGTGCTGCTGTGGGCGTTCCGGGAGCTGCCCTACAACGGCGGCAAGATACGGCTCAACAGCGTCTGCGGGATGAACCTCAACGCCTCCAATCTCTATAAATCCGGCTGCGCGGATTACTGCACCTGCGTTTCGGACGTCATCGACCGGGACTGGGTGGACGCGATACGCATGAAGTCCGCGATCGAGGGCGCGCACGTGGGCCTCGCGGGCTTCCGCGCCGACGGCTTCTTCAACCTCTCCACCGACGAGCTTGCGATGTTCCGCAGGACCGGCGTTCTGCTCGACCACTACGAGCTGTCGGAGCTGTTCCCCGCCCCGGAGGACGACCCCTCGGGCTTTAAATCCGATCTGCTCGGGACCTTTGACGTCTCTGGAATAACCGGCGCGCAGCTCGACAAGGTCGCCGCCCTTTGCGCCGGGACCAGGCGCTTTCTCGACGAAAAGAAACTCGACGCGCTGGCGATCCGCTGCTGGCCCGAGTTCGCCCGCGACTACGGCGTCGCGCCCTGCGCGATGATGAGCCTGCTGCAGAGCGACGGGCGCGTGCTCGCCTGCGAGGGCGACGTCGAAGGCGCACTGAGCATGCTTGCCGCGAAGGCCTGCGGCGTCGAGGCTCCGTTCCTCGCCGACCTCAGCCAGGTGGACTTCGGGGACGACTTCGCCCTGCTGTGGCACTGCGGCGTAGCGCCCTCCTGCCTCGCGGACGGCAAAAGCATCTGCTCCCTCGACACATACTTCGCCGGCGGCAAGGGCGTGACGGCGGGCTTCGTAATGAAGGATGGCGACTTCGACCTGATAAGAATAGACACCGCCCTCGGCAGGACCCGCGTCTTCCTCGCCCGCGGCACTGCCGTGCCGATGGAAAAACAGCTCACGGGCACCTACGCGAAGGTGCGTTTTAATGGCTGCAGCGTGAAGGAGCTGCTCGACACGGTGCTCGACAACGGCGTGGCGCACCACGTCGCCATGTGCTACGGCAGCCATATGCCCGCTTTCCTCAAATTCGCCCGTGTCATGGGCTGGGAGGTCGTCCGCTGCGGCGGCTGACCCGCGGATCTGATCCGGCGGGGGCAGAGAACGCCCGCGTCGTAACGGGGCACCGGGACTTCCTGATTTATCGGCGCCGGGACACGGTCGTCCCGGGGACTGTGAGGCGTCTGTAAAAATGAAAAAAGTAAAAAACACCGTGATCGACGTCCTTTTCTGGACTGCGGGAGCGTTCATCTACGCGCTCGGCTTCAACTTTTTTCTTGAGCCGAACAAAATAGTCATAGGCGGCGTAACGGGCCTCGCGGGGCTGATAAACTACGTCTGGCCGGTCATACCCGCCGGGGCGGCGATGTTCGTGCTCAACGTGCCGCTGTTCATCGCCGCGTGGAAGTTCTTCGGCGTGCGCTTCATCGTCAACACGGTCGTCGCGGTCGCGCTCAACTCGGCGATGATAGACGTCCAGCCGCTGTTCATGCCAGTGTTCAAGGGGAACGTCCTTCTCGCGGCGGTCTTCGGCGGGATGTGCGCCGGCGTCGGCCAGGGGCTGACCCTGCGCAGGAACGCCACCACCGGGGGCACGGACATCGGCGGGCGGCTGCTGCGCCTGAGGTTCCCTTACGTTTCGCTGGGCTCTCTGGAGCTGATAATGAACTCGGCTATAATCATCCTCGCCGGGTTCGTCTACGGCTCGGTGGAGAGCATGCTGCTGTCGATAATCGTCGTGTTCGTCACCGGCAAGGCGATAGACTTCGTCGTCTACGGCTCGAACAGCTCGAAGATGCTGCTCGTCGTCACCACTCACGGCGACGAGATCTGCCGCGAGATAACC
>JAILDS010000265.1 GCA_024689165.1 Clostridia bacterium | reverse complement strand
CAGATCAGCTTTACCTGCGCAGTCGTATTATCCGCAGCCCATACAAAGGAATCAAAGAGATAGTTGTGCGTCAGCGCCGTTCCCGTGTCGGTCACGGTCCTGCTGTCCGTCTCGTCGCCGTAGGTCGCGGTGTAGACCGTGTACGCATCCGCTCCGCAGGCGGCGGCGATGAACGCGCTCGTCACTTCCGCGTCATAATACTCGACATGTTCCGCGTTGTTGTCGCAGACATATTTTGCCTGCGCGGTGTTGTCGGCGGCCCACACAAAGGAATCAAAGCGATAGTCGTGATTCAGGGCGGTGTTTTCGTCCGTGACAGTCTTATCCTCGGTGTGGCCGTCGTAGGTCGCGGTGTAGACGGTGTAGGCGTCGTCCTCGCAGGTCGCGGGCGTGGTCTCGCTCGCAACAGCCGCGGCAACGAGCTTTTCGGCGCCGCAGTCCGGGCATACAAGCTTAGCCTGCGCGGTCGTGAAGCCCTCTCCCCAGACGAAGGAATCGAACTCGTACGGGTGCGCAAGCTTCGTGCCCTCATCGGTAACGGTCTTGTCCTCGCTCTCGTCGCCGTAGGTCGCGGTGTAGGTCGTGAAAGCGTCGTCCTCGCAGGTCGCGGGCGTGGTCTCGCTCGCAACGGCCGCGGCTACGAGGGTCTCGGCACCGCAGTCCGCGCAGATCAGCTTGGCCTGCGCAGTGGCATAGCCCTCGCCCCAGACGAAGGAATCAAATGAATTGTTGTGCGCGTCTGTTTTTACGTAATCGCAGTTGGCGCAGCTCGCGGTGTGGGTGCCGTTGTCGTTGTTGGCGTAGCTCAGTTCGTGCGAAAGCTTGTCGTCGGCTTCCGCACCGTCGTAAGTGTAGCCGCACTGCTTGCATTCGTAGGAGGTGTAGGTGCCCTTGGCGCAGGTGGCGGCGTGCGTCGTCTCGTTGAATTCGGAGCAAGCGACGGTGTCGGTGTATTCGCAGTTTTCGCAGGTCACGGTGTGGGTGCCGTCGTTGTTATTTGCATAAACAGGGCTGTGCGGCTCAAGAGAGTCTTCCTTGTCTGCGCCGCAGACAGTGCAGCGATCCCAGTGGTTGGCGCCGTCATACTGCCTGCTCCATTTGTCCGTATGCGAGCATTCGGTGCGTATGGTAATGGTCAGCGAAGCCTCGGCGTTGCTGATATTATCATCTGAATGGCCCACAAACGTATAGGTTGCGCTTTGCCCAACTCCTGCCGGGATCGCGGCGTTATAAGTTGCCGAAGCTGAGCCGTTCGCGGTAACATTCAGCGCGTAAAGGACGCCGTTATTGCTGCCGTTGTGCTGTACGCCGTCCGGCGTTATGAGCCAGCAATGAAAATAATAAGCCGGATAAACGTTTTGGAACGTGGTTACCAGGGCCTCCGCCGATACCGAGGCGGTGATACTGATACTTTCTCTGGCGTCCGTCGCCTTGTCGATGATAATGGTTTCATCGCAGTTCGTGCTCACGGTAACGCCCTCAGCCCAATAAGGCTGCGTACCGGCTGAAGCGGTTCTGGACGCAGCGTAAGCAGAGGGCGTGCCTATCACGACGACCGATGCGATCAGGCACAGTGTCAGCAAAAATGTAAACGTTTTTTTCAGGTGTTTTTTCATTTAAGAAACCTCCTTGATATTAAAAAAGAAACATACACATCTTATTTTATAACAATTACATTCTTTTCAGCAATATCCCCATTTGTTTTTTATTGTGACCGGATTTGTCAAATTCGCATATTTACGGTTGACAAATCCTGCAAAACAGGTCATACTCGGACGGGTGATTATAATGTCAGAAGAATTGAACGCGCTGTTTTATCCGTTATCAGAGGATGAACAAAAGCTGGAAAAACGATTCCTGCAGAATGATCCGTTCATTGCGTCCGATCCTGCCCATTTGGCTACTCAGAAAACACATTTTGCAGCCGGAAAAAAGCTTGTGGTCGGGACAAATCCCCGTTTTGTCACCACACCCCGCCACAAGCATGAGTTTGTTGAAATGGCGTATTGTCTGAACGGTTCCGTTACACATGTGTTTGACGAAGGACCTGTTACGCTGAAGAAGGGCGAGCTCCTGATCCTGAACCAAAACGTTTATCACGCCGTGCAGGCGGCAGGGCGTGATGATATCATGATCAATATTCTTGTGATGCCGGAGTATTTTGAAAGCGTTTTTACGTTCTGCGGCATGGAGGAAACGCCGCTGTACCGGTTCTTTCTGCAATGCATCCTCGGCGACGGCAAGCCCGGTTATCTGTACTACGACATCGGAGATATTTTGCCGCTGCGCAGCCTGATCGAAACGCTGATCTGGTCGGTTAAAAATGAACTGCCGTTCAAACGGAGCACCAATCAGCTCACGATGGCGCTGTTTTTGAGGCTGTTACAGTTTTATTCCGATCTCGAACAGAGCAGCCGGATCGAAAAGGATAACGTCTGGCTGGCGGAGCAGTATATTGAAGAACATTACCGCGACGGCTCTTTGGAGGAAGCGGCAAGGCTTCTGCACTGCGATTATTACCGGCTTTCGCATGAGATGCGGGAAAAAACAGGGTCTTCCTTCACCGAGCTGATGCAGGAGCGCCGATTGAGACAGGCGAAATACCTGCTGGAAAGTACAGATATTCCTGTTATGAAAGTCGGCGCCGGCGTGGGCTATAATAACATGAGCTATTTCTACAGGCTGTTCCGTGAAGCTTTCGGTGTCACGCCGAAGCAGTATCGCGAAGAAAATCGGGAATAGGACGACGATACACGATCATTTATGCAAAAACCGTCATATTTGCCGACGCTTAGTAAACGACTTCAATATCGGAATGACATTTAAGGTCCTGCCGCAGAGCGGCAGGACCTTATCTGCTATCTGCATATTACGAGCTTTGCGAGTTACAATGTTCTGCCTATTCGCGGCAGGTTCCTATCAGCTATCAGCTATCCGCTATCTGCTATCGGCTATCCGCTAACCGCCGACTGCCGTCTCCGCCGGATGTAACTCGACGCCGTATATCGTTGGGGCGGTGTTTATCCTGTCCGAAAACGTGACCGAGCCGTCGTTGAAAAGCCGGAAGGTGTTTTCGCCCGCTGTAAGATACGCCATGAACGTCGCGGTCCGGGTCGTTTCATGGCTGTAAGTGCTCCTGCACCACACGTTCAGCGCGTCGGAGCCTCCGGACGGGGGACCGAGCTCTACGCTTACGTACTGCTCTATCAGGTCGACGTTGTAGGCGTGGTACCCGCCCTCCTCGTTTGAGGAATACGTCACGGTCACGGCGTACTCGCCGGGCTCGGGGACGTTTACGGTAAAAGCCGCCTCGCCGCCGAGACCCGTGATGCCGCCGAGCGCGCCGTTTTCGACAGCGGCGCCGCCCGAAACGGTCATTTCCTCCGGCAGGACGGTCAGACCCGCCGTTTCGCCGACGTACGGAACTATCGAGACGATCTGTGAATCGGTGACGAGCTCGTTGAGCCCGCGCCTCAGATAAAGCGCCGCGTCTGCGCTTCCGGACGTCAGGCGGCGAACGCCGGACGCGCTCAGTCGTCCTGAGACAGGCGGAGAAGCGTACCCGGCCACGGAGACTGTATCCCCGGACGCGGTCACGACGGAATAGTAACCGTCCGCCGGGCAAACGACCGTATACGAGCTTTCGCCCTCGGTTGTTTCATCCGGCAGGAAACAGACCGAGTCCGAAGAGGAGCGTTTCGATACCAGCAGACTGTCGAGGACGAAGGTCCCGTCAAGGTGCGACAGGGTCAGGCTGTGCTTCCCTTTGTCAAGTTCGGTGTAAACGCTCACGGCGGAGGTGTATTCGCTTTTTATGGTGTTTTCGAGACGGAGCTCGGAGACCGTGCCGTCGATTTTGACGAGCGCCCTGCCGCTTATCCGCCCTGCAGCGCCGTCGCCGTCGTTGGCCTTGCCGTAGACGAGCTTCAGTTCGTATTCGCCTTTTTCCGGCGCCTCGAAGGTCACTGTGACCGAGTCGCCGTCGTTTTCGAGCCCGCCGACGAGCCCCGTGCCCGTGTGGGCGTATGCGCTTTCGTACGTGTACGCCCCGCCCGAGAGAACGCCGTCCTCGAACTCATACCGTTGTGGGATATTCTTGTTTGTCCGGTTTTCGTTTTCGCCGTCCCAGGGCTCGATACGGACGTGGTATACGGTGTCGCTGCGCATGGAGCCGATCTTTACGCTGACCGAGCCGGCGCGGACGCGCGCGGTTTTCACGGAAACCTCCGTCGGGGAATAAACGGGCGTACCGAGTCCCTCGAAGGTGACGCTCTCGACGGTGATCTTTACCCTGCCGCCCATTTCGTCGGGAAGGTTCCTGACCCGCACGCTGGCGGTATAGTCTGCGCCTCCGACAAGGACGTCCGCTCTGCGCCCGTCCGAGCTGATCGAGCCGAAGCCGTTGAGGTACCTGTGCCTCAGCTGCCTGTTCTCCTTCAGCGCCTTTGCGAAGTCGGCGTGGAACAGATCGCTCACGCTGACCCCCATGAGCCTGCCCTTCATGTCCGCGTACCAGCGGTAAAGCCACCAAGCCGCGTTCGGCGAAACGCCGTCGGCGCAGTTGTCGTTGAAATTGTCCGCCAGCCGCCAGTAAGCCAGACAGCCGTAAACGCCCGTCTGCTCGATCTGCCTGACGTAGGTGAAGAGCTTTGCCGGGTCGCCGCATTCGGCCATCGTCGCGTATTCCGTGACGATCACCTCGAGCGGCCCGATGCCGAGAGAGCTTTCTATCGAGCGGTAGTCCGACACGTGCAGATCCCAGTCCATGGCGGAGCGTTCGCCAAGCTCGTGGTAGATCATGACGTCCGGCAGGCAGCCGTTGTCGCGGCACCAGGTCAGAAAGGCGAGCTCCTTTTCGGAAGAATACTCATAGTATCCCGGCCCGCCGATAACGGCGTCGGGGTCGAGCGACCTTATCAGTTCAAAAACGGCCTTCCAGCCCCGGAAGAACGCCTGTTCCCCCGCCGGGTCGAACACGGCGCGGTCCTCCTCGGTCAGCCAGGTGCCGAACCAGACGCCGTTGTCGCACTCGTTGAACGGGCAGTAAACGAGCCTGTCTGAAAAATCGCGGTCCTTAAGCTCCGCAACCGCGTCCCTGACCTTCGGAAAAAAGCTCGTTTCGAGGAACTCCCCGCAGTCGTATCCACCTGCGCGGCGCGCTTCGTATATCGCGTCGTTTTCGTAATACCACGTCGGGTAGCAGTCCTGAAGATATACGATCAGGCGTTCAGCCTCGCCGAGCGAGGCCGCGGTGTCAAGTATGTCGCCTATCGGGTGCTGGAGCCCGTGAGGGGCTTTCTGGACCGCGGCGGAAACGTCGAGCGAGCGCGCCATGAGCTCGTCCGGCACGTCCGCCTGCGCCATGCCGTACAGGTAGCCGGACGCGCGGGACGAGACCTCGGCGCCGGGCTCCGAAGCGTCGAAAACGACGGTCGGGCAGAACCCGTACCTCGCGGCGCCGCCTATGAACGAAAAAAACAGGCATATAACGGTGAAAATCTTCATTTTATTCTCCTTGTGCCGTCTTGAACAGGAGTATACATCAAAACATAAGATTTTGCAACATTCTTGACAAAACCGACGAAAGTAGTAAAATACAGGCAGATATAAAAAAACTTCATCGGAGGTTTTTATCATGAGCGGAAAAACCGTAGGAAAAATATTCTGCGTCGTGCTTGCCGCGGCGCTCGTGTTCTCCGCCGGATGGGCGGCGAGCCTAGTCCGCGACGTGGGCAGAGACATTGCTGCCATGTCAGACCCCGAGCCCGCCCCGGGGCCCGGGCCGGCGCCCACATCGCCCGCTGCGTCGGAAGTCACCGCGCCGGAGGCGCAGACAGTCCCCGCAGTCGCCGAGTGGAAGACTGTTTCCGCGGGCTCGTCGGACGCTTCCGCCGAGCTCGACGACACGCCGAGCATCGTCGTGCCGGGCATCGGTCAGTCGCTGACGTTCATGTACGACGAGAACGGCGAGCTTGCCAGGGACAGCTCCGGCGACGTGATCACCGGCTGGCCCCTGCATTTTGACGTGAAATACCTTGTCAAACAGCTCATTTTCCCGCTTCTCGGCTCGCTGATATTCCAGACCGACATGGGCCTTTCCGACGCCGCCGCGAGCGCCCTGTCGGAGACGTTCTCAGTCACCGCCAAGGACGCGAACGGCTACGGCATCAGCGACGTGCGCGTCGTCAAATACATGAAAAGCGTCGCAGAGCTCGACGAAGAGGACAAGGAATA
>JAILDS010000220.1 GCA_024689165.1 Clostridia bacterium | reverse complement strand
GCGTCCGTGCCTATCGCCTTGAGCATAGAACCGCCCTTGCCGATGATTATGCCCTTGTGGCTGTCCTTTTCGCAGTAGATCACCGCGGAAATGTCGGTGATGTCCTTATTTTCTCTTTTTGCGTACTTTTCTATCACGACTGCGGTGCCGTGCGGGACCTCGAAGTCGAGCCTTTTGAGCAGTTTTTCGCGCACGACGTCGGCGGCGATCTGCCGCTCGGTAAGGTCGGTCAGCGCGTCGTCCGGGAAGAAGTGCGGCGACGGGACCGAAAGCTTTTTGAGCTCAGTCACGAGCTCGTCGATGTTTTCCTTGAATTTGGCGCTCAGGGGCACGACGGCTTCGAAGTCGTACAGCTTTGAAAACTCCGCTATACGGGCGAGCAGCTCGCTGCGGTCCTCGAGCAGGTCGATCTTGTTTATCGCCAGCACCGCGGGAAGAGAGTGCTCCCTGAAACGTTCGATGAGTATCTCCTCATGGCGGCGGATCTCGCCCCTCGGCTCCACGACGAGAAGGCACGCGTCCACGTCGCGGATGCCCTCCGTCACGGCGTGCTGAATACGGTTGTCGAAGCGGGTCTTGGGCTTGTCGAAGCCGGGCGTGTCCGTAAAAACGAGCTGCACGCCGTCGTCCCATGTCCTGATGCCGGTGATCCTGTTGCGCGTCGTGTGCGGCTTCGGGCTGACGATGGACACCTTCTGCCCGATTATCCTGTTGAGTATCGACGATTTTCCCGCGTTCGGGCAGCCGACTATAGCTATGAAGGCGGTGCGAGTATTCATTCTTCCTCCGAATAATAGTTCGTGTCCCTCGTGAGCCCGAGCTCGGTGAGTATCTTTTCCTCTTTTTCGCGCATGCGGACGCGCTCGAGCGAAGAGCCGACGTGATCGTAGCCGAGAAGGTGCAGCATCGAGTGGACCGTCAGAAACGCGATCTCGCGCTGGAGCGAATGACCGTATTCGTCAGCCTGCCTGACGGCGGTGTCGATCGAAATGACTATGTCGCCCAGAATGACCATCCCGTCGGGCCCCGTTTCCCACTCGCCGGGGTCGGCCGCGGGGAAGGAAAGCACGTCCGTCGGCCTGTCGACGCCGCGGTATTTTTTATTCAGGGCGTGTATGCCCTCGTCCGTCGTGAATTTTACGCTGATGAAGGCGTCGCGCTCAAAGCCCTCGAGCTCGAGCGCCGCGTGGCAGCACTTGCGCACGAGCAGCTTGACGCCCTTGGGCAGCCTGATGGACTTTTCGGAGTCGTCAATGACCACCTTGATCCTTTGAGCCATGTTTCTTTCCCTCTTCGTTCTTTTCATAAGCCGTGATGATGTCCTGCACGAGCCTGTGCCTCACAACGTCGCGCTGGGTAAAGCGCGTCACGGCGATCCCGTCTATATTTTTAAGTATCGCGGCCGCCTCGACAAGACCGCTCCTTCTGCCTTCGGGCAGGTCGATCTGGGTGACGTCGCCCGTCACGACCATTTTAGACCCGTTGCCCAGACGCGTCAAGAACATTTTCATCTGCTCGCGGGTCGTGTTCTGCGCCTCGTCGAGGATGATGAAGCTGTCGTCGAGGGTCCTGCCCCTCATGTACGCAAGGGGCGCGACCTCGATGGAACCGCGCTCCAGAAGGCGGGTGAAAACCTCAGAGCCGAGCATTTCGAAAAGCGCGTCGTACAGCGGGCGCAGGTATGGATCGACCTTGTGCTGCAGGTCACCCGGCAGAAAGCCCAGCTTTTCGCCCGCTTCGACCGCGGGGCGCGTAAGGATTATCCTGTTGACGTCGCCTGCGCGGAACCTTGTGACCGCGTAAGCGACCGCGAGATACGTCTTGCCAGTCCCGGCGGGACCGATGCCGAAGGTGACGTCGTTCTTCTTCATCGCGTCGATATATCTCTGCTGGCCGATCGTCCGGGCCCTGACGGGCTTGCCCTTCGCGCCTATGCACACCGCGTCCGAGCCGATGCCCGACAGCGCGGAGGAAAGGTTCTCTTTGGCGAGGGACACGGCGTAGCGGACCGTCTGCTCGTCGAGCGAGCGCCCCGAATCGATCAGCGAGAACAGCCCCTCGACCGCCTGCGAGGCCTGCTCTACGCTCTCCTCGCCGCCGTTTATCACGAGCCTCGAATCGCGCGAGACTATCGCGACGTCAAAGGCCTGTTCGATGAGCCTGAGATTGCCGTCGCCGGAGCCGAAAAGCTCCTCGCAGAGTCCGGGTCTGTCGATATCTATCGTTTTCTGAGCCATGCTATCTGACCACCTTGCAGGTATAGTTGCCCGATCTGAGGACCGAGGCGAGCTGCACAGAGTCCCTGATCTCCTCAGCGGTGTAGATACCGCCGCGGCACGCGTCGCCGGCGACGTGGAAATCCGACCCGCTGACGGTCTTCATCCGGTACAGCGACGCCCACATCTTTGCGATGGAATTGCGCGAGTCGTGTCTCCTGTTGGCGTTGAAGACCTCGATGCCGTCAAGCCTGTCCGGGCGGACGACGCACATATTGTCGCGGAAGGGGTGCGCCTGGAAAACAAGTATCCCGTAATCGTGCGCCAATGGGAGAAAGGAGTCGAGCTCCATGAGGTTTATATCCGGGTTCTGTCTGAGGAACTCCTCCGTGAGCCCGTAGAGCAGGAAGTCGTTGCCGTTCGCGGGGAACCTGATCTCCATCCCGAGCATGACCGAAAAAGACGCGTCCTCTGCCTCCTTCGCGGCGCGGTAGCCCTTGAGGAAGAACTCGGTCTTTTCCTCCCAGGTGCCCGCGGTAAAGGTGTTGGGCGTGAAATGGTCCGTAACGACTATACCGCTGTACCCGCCTTTTTTGTAGGCGAGCGCGGCTTCCTTCGCTCCGACCCTCGCGCAGGGGCTGGTCTGGGCGGTATGAAGATGCATCTCGTAAAGGTACGGCATGTTCCGGCTCCCATAAGACCCCGTCAGTCCGGGTCTTCGTTTTTCATTTTCTCCAGGAAACGCCTGTCGGCGTCCGTCAGAGCGCACTTTTCGAGCATATCCGGCCTGCGCCGGGCGGTGATGAGCAGCGACTGCTCCCGCCGCCAGCGTTCAATGTTCGCGTGGTGTCCCGACAGAAGGACCTCGGGCACGGTAAGACCGTTGTAATCCGCCGGGCGGGTGTACTGAGGGTATTCGAGCAGCCCGGAAAAATGGCTCTCCTCCGTAAAACACACGTCGTCGGAAAGCACCCCGGGCACGAGCCTCGACACACAGTCGGCAAGCATGAGCCCGGGCAGCTCGCCGCCCGTAACGACGTAATCCCCGACGGAGATCTCCTCGTCCACGAGGGTGTCTATGACACGTTCGTCCACGCCCTCGTACCTTCCGCAGAGGATGGCGAAGCGGCCCATTTTGCTTAGCTCCAGCGCCCTTTGCTGGGTCAGTATCCGCCCCTTCGGGGACATGTATATCAGGTGTATATGCTCCCCGCCGTTTTCCTCAACGAGCGAGGCGTAGCACGCGTCGATGGGCTGTATCTGCATGAGCATGCCCATTCCGCCGCCGAAGGGAGCGTCGTCCACGCGCTTCTGGCGGTCGGCGGTATAGTCGCGTATATTGCGGGCGCGGATATCAAGGATGCCCTTTTCGCGCGCCCTGCCGACGATGGAATCGGAGCAGTAGCACTCCACCATGTCGGTAAAAAGTGTCAGAAAATCAATCCGCAGGCTCGCCATCGTCGAATATCCCCCGGATAGGTCTTACCAGGCAGACGCAGTTTTCAACGTCCACCGAAACTATCATTTCTCCAACGGCGGGGAAAAGAAAGCTTTTCTCCCCGGACGCGACCGTCCACACGTCGGACGCGCCGTTGTTGTTTATATCGGTTATTTTGCCGTAAACGGCTCCGGAATCGGCGTCGCGCACCTCGCAGCCTATCAGCTCCGCGAGGAACCAGCGCCCGGGGCCTACCCGCAGGTCCTCCCGGCGGCAGTAAAGAATCTTTCCGCGCAGCTCTGCGGCGGAATCCACGTCGGACGCGCACGAGAGCTTGACGATGAACATACGCCCCTGCTCGCGGACACGCTCGAGCTTCGCGCTCCCGGTGCCGTCGGGCCCGAAATAAACGGTTTCCACGTTTTCGAGGCTTTTTATCCCGTCGCACCACGGCTCGAACCGGACTTCGCCCTTCAGACCGTGGGTGGACGTGACGCGGCCTATCTGTAAATATTCAAGCAGCATATCAGAACGCCCGTTATTCGATCCCTATCGCGCGGATCTCTTCAAGAAAGCTCGATATATCCTTGAAATCACGGTAGACCGAAGCGAACCGCACGTAAGCGATCTCGTCTATCCCACGGAGCTTTTCGAGGGCCATCTCGCCTATCCGCACGCTCGGGACCTCGCGCTCGGGCTGACCCGCGAGCTCGGCCTCTATCTCGGTTATCGCGCTTTCGAGCACGTCCACGGGCACGGGCCGTTTTACGCAGGCTCGGAGCATGCCTCCGAGCAGCTTGTTCCTGTCGAATACCTGCCGCGACTTGTCGCGCTTGATGACGATTATCGGCGGCGTTTCGACGATCTCATATGTCGTGAAGCGCTTGCCGCAGCTGATGCACTCGCGTCTGCGCCGGATCTTCTGCAGGTCCTCCGAAGGACGCGAATCGACGACCTTGCTGTCGGCTACTCCGCAGTATGGACACTTCATACGATCACTTCTTTCATTTATTCGGGTTTTCGGGCGGCGGGGACTGAGCGTCCGTATTTCCGTCCGGGTCCTTTTTGCCGCGACGGCGCAGGGACGAGCCCGGCGCGGTGCCGAACACGGCGGCGATCACGGCGACGGCGCCGAAAAGCACGGCGAAGAACGGCGCGGGGGCAAGCGGGCTGACGACCGTGAAGACCACCGTCGCCAGAAGCGCCGCGAGAGCCCCTACGGCGCCTGCGGCGCAGAGCGTGACCCGCCTGCCGGAGGTATCCCTGCCGGAAACGACGGCGCTGAGCATTACGTCGGTAAAAACGAGGGCGGCGGCGAAGACCGCGCCGCCGACTATGACGCGAAGGTCTTTGAGATATCCGAATATACCGAAGACCACCGCGAACAGCGCAGCGCACGCGGCGGTACAGATATGGATGATCAGAGCGGTCCTTTTCGGATAGGTAAAAATCACTCCCCGCTGCGCGGCGAACGCGCCTTTTTACGGTTTACAGAATAGCCGAAATACCGAAAAAAGTCAAGCCGCAATCAAACAGGGCCCGGCATGCGGGCCATGCCGGGCTTGTCGGCGCGACAGCGTTTCAGCTGTCGTCAGCTTCGTTTTTCTTCTTCCGACCGGGCGATATCGAAAAAGCGCTCTTTGACGGCGTGATAGGACGGCTTCGGGCGGCCCGCGCTGTCCACGAGGCCCCATCGGGTCTCCACCGGGCAGTCGGACTGGCCGCAGTAGCCGCAGGTCTCCGCGTCCGACCAGCAGTAGACCATCGCGCCGGCAACGAACGGCAGACGGTACAGGCGCGGGATCAGATCGGAGAAGAACCGCGCCTGCCCCTCGGGGCTGTGCTCACAGCCGGGGACGCGCGTCAGCCGGGGCATCTCTTTATAAAAATGCTGACGGTAGTCGCTGCGGAAGATCAGGTCGTAGTACCGCGCGGGGTCGCCCCTGCCGTCATGCTCGATAAAATGCCTGAAACTGCCCGGAAGCTTGTCGACGAGCTTTTCGATATCGCGCTTCGCGTCCTTTTCCGAGCGCAGCCCGTAGGAACGCAGCAGTTCTTTTTTCTGCCGGCGCGACTTCGGCATGCCGCCGCCTATATACCCGAATTCCTGAAGGATGACCGGCCTGCCCGTCAACGCCCACACGTAGCGCAGCAGCGCCGGGAACAGACACATAAGCCCCGGCAGGCCCGCGAAGCAGCCCAGATAAACGTCGATACCGACGTAGTCGCAGAAGCGGTGATACGGGCGCATCAGCGCGTGGAGCTTCGCTTCCGGCCCGCCTGAGTTGTAGCCGACGAGGATCTCTCCGCGCAGCGGGTACATGGCTTCGGCCTGAATACCGATGAACCGCGCCGCCTCGTCGAGCGTCAGCGGCAGGGTGAACTTAGGCAGCCCGGCCTCGTTGGAGATCTGGAAGCCGCCGACGAGCCCCTGAAGATCGCGGACGAGGAACTCGGCGACCTCACGGATGCGGGATTCGTCCTCCGGCGTTCGCGGGTCGATCCCGGCGGATATAAAAGCGTCCGGGAACGGCGTTACCGCCATGACACTGAAGCCGCGTTCGGCGTAGCCGCGGCAGCGCTCCCTGAATGCGGCGTAGCCCGGCGACGGTTCGCCCTGCGCCGTGAACGGAAACGGCACGTCGAACCTCACCCAGCGTATACCTGCGCCGCGCAGCAGCTCATAATCCTCGTTCGGATGGCAGACTCCCATGATGAAGCCCCGCGAACGCAGCGCGCGGGTATCGTCGCTGCTCTTCGGTATGAAAAATGATTTGATTATATTTACGGGAACGTATTTCAGCCCGTATCTGATTTGAGTCGCTACGAATTCTTCCATTTTTTCTCCGTTCCGCCGGCTAAAGCGGCCTTTTCAGCCTGTTTTTGTCAAAAATCCCCCGTTTTCGCCGCAGACAAGGCTTTTTTGTCCTGCCCGCCTGCCGTCACGTGTATCATACGTCTTTTTCACGTTCGATTCAAGGGAAAAAGAAACCGGGAGCCCTTTGCGGGGCTCCCGGGGTGGGTCGATCTTTGTCAGCGGGCGAAAAGGTTCTTTACGGCGTAGATCACCTTGTGCACCACTCTGATGATGATACCGAATATGGTCCTCT
>JAILDS010000196.1 GCA_024689165.1 Clostridia bacterium | reverse complement strand
TCATGGATGAAGACAGCGACCGGTCCCTGACGCTGACAGACTCGGGGCTCGAAGTCGCTCAGCGCATTTATGAACGCCACAAGCTCCTGACGGATATTTTCGAGAAACTCGGAGTCCCGTCGGATACGGCGAGGGACGACGCGTGCCGAATCGAGCACGACCTTTCCGCGACTACCTTCGACGCCATAAAAGCATCTTACACCCGCATTTGTGAAAAGCTGAAATGATGGATACCGTTATATTCGATTTCGACGGAGTCATCGCCGACAACTCGGAAGGAATAATGAACTGCTGCGTCTGCGCCGCCGAAAAAATGGGGCTTACGCCGCCTCCGCGCAGCGAGGCGGTAAAATTCATCGGCCCTCCCCTGTTTGAGTCTTTCAAGGCGTATTTCTCCCTCAGCGACGGGGAAACGCGCCGGATGGTCGCATTTTACCGTGAACGCTATCCGGTCAAGGGCTGTTTTGAGCTCGACTTTTACCCGGGCGTGCTCGTCATGCTCCCCCTTCTTCGCGAGATGGGCTTCAAGCTCGCGATCGCGACGGGAAAGCCGGACGCCTTCATCAAAAAGATCTGCTCGCATTTTGAGCTTGACAGGCACATGACAGCGATCTGCGGCGTTACCTTCGACCAGACAGATCCGGATAAGTCCGAGATCATACTCAACGCTCTCAGACTCTGCGGTTCATCTACCGAAAACGCCGTTTACGTCGGGGACAGGCGTTCTGACGTGCAGAGCGCCGAAAAAGCGGGCCTCCCCTGCGTCGGCGTGACCTACGGCTTCGGTACGCCCGACGAACTCGAGGGCTGCGTAAAGATCGCGGACGACGTTTACTCACTCGAAAAAACACTCGTCGAGCTCGGCGGGAAAAAACTGATTCCATGGAAGGCATGATAGCATGAACAAGATAGCTGTTCAGACCGGAGGACCGGAAGAAAGATTCGGCATAGACGCAACTTACCGCAAGATAGCCGAATGGGGCTTCGACGCAGTCGACGCCAATATCGACCATCTGCTCGACGGCGACGATATACGCAAGCACAATATCCCCGACGTCCTTGTAAACGGCGGGAAAGAGTGCATGGAGCTGTTCAGGCCCTGGGCCGAGGCCGCGAAAAAATACGGGGTGGACAACTTCCAGGCGCACGCCCCGTTCCCGAGCTGTATCTCAGACAGCCCCGAAACCAACGAGCGCATGATCGAGGTCCTCAAAAACATGATACGCGGCTGCAGCGTCATGGACTGCCGCAACCTCATTGTCCACCCGTTCTTCCTCAGATACAGCGAGCGGCTCTCCCCGAAGGATGAATGGGAGCTTAACATCGAAAGCTACTCAAAGCTCATACCCGCCGCCAGGGAAAACGGCGTGACCGTCTGCCTTGAAAACATGTTTTCAGGCTACCGCGGCAAAAACTACGCCGCATGCTGTTCTGACGTGACGACCGCCTGCGAGTACGTCGACACGCTCAACTCACTCGCCGGGGAAAAAGCCTTCGGCTTCTGCCTCGACACCGGGCATATGCTCCTTTGCTCCCTCGACGCGAAAGACACGGTCGTCGAACTCGGGGACAGGATAAGCGCCCTTCACATCCACGACAACAACGGGATTAACGACCAGCACCTCGCGCCGTACATGGGCATACTCGACTGGAACAGGTTCATCGATGGGCTGAAGGAGATCCGTTACGACAAGACGCTCTCCTTCGAGACCTTCAACGTCTGGGGAGTTGTCGACGCCGACGTCATGGACTCCATGATGCGTTACATCGCCGACTGCGGCAGGATGATAGCAAGACGCATATCCGCGTGAGCGTTTCACCCAACGGCCCGGAACGATCCGGACAAGGAGGAGTATAATTGGTAAGCATTCTCGTCGTCGAGGACTCAAGGGATATTTACGAGCCGCTTTGTGAAAACCTGGCTTCCGAGCATTATGAGAGCGCCGTCGCCCCGACCGTCAGGGAGGCGGTCAGTCTGCTTGAAGACCCGGGACGGAAATTCGATCTTGCTCTGATCGACCTTCAGCTTCCCGACGGGCACGGCTTTTCCGTCTTCCGCGTGTGCAAGGACGTCGGCATCCCCGTGATCTTTCTGACCGCGAACGACGACGACCTTATGATCTCCGGCGCTTTCGATATGGGCGCCGCCGATTACGTCCCGAAGCCTTACCGCAAGAGGGAGCTTCTCGCCCGTATCTCCAAGGCTCTTGAAGCGAGCGGAAAGATCAACAAAGAGGTCGTCTTTGCCGACCTGCGTATCGACTCCGTCAAGGGCTGCGCCTATAAAAACGGCGAAGAGCTGATGCTCTCCCGTCTTGAATACCGTCTGCTGCTGCTGTTCATGAACAACCCGGGCAAGCTCTACTCCAGAGACATGCTATTTGAGGAGATCTGGAACATAACCGGAGAGTATATCACCGACAACACCCTGACCGTGCACATCAAACGCCTCAGGGAAAAGATAGGCGACGAGCCGACGAGCCCCAGGTATATCCAGACCGTCCGCGGCATGGGCTATAAAATGGGTACGTGATGCGTTTTCTCAGAAACCCCGAGGTAAAGTATCCGCTGTTTTTTTCGCTCGCCGTCTCCGCCGCGGCGATCATCACGCTGTCGCACCTTTCCCGTCGCAGCGCTCTTTCCGGAGGCGCGGTCATCGGGATATGCGCGGCGGCTCTTTTTTTGTGTATAGGCTCGTTCCTCGCAGCGGATCAAATACTGTCAAAAAAAGTGCGCTCCTTCACGGTCAAGGCGGAGCGCAGTCTCCGCGGGAACCGCAGCATTCAGTTCGACGACTTCCGGGAGGGCGACTTTTCCGTCCTGTCGCACGTCGTGTCGAACATGGCCATGTCGCACGCAAGGCAGGAGGAGCAGCTCAAAGAGGAAAAAGGTTTTCTTTCGGTGTGGCTGGCGAACATAACGCATCAGATAAAAACGCCGCTCACTTCGATCACTCTTTCGGCTGAATCGCTTGCCGAAAACGAGATCAGCCCGCAGTCGAGGAAACGGGCCGCTCACAGGATACTTGATTCCACCGAAAAGATCACGGATTTTATATCAACGCTTTTGAGGATATCACGGCTCGACGCGGACGCGGTGACTCTCAGGACCGACCCGCTTCCCGTACCGACGCTCATCGAAAAGGCTTGCGAGCCGCTCGAGATGTATATGGAGCTGCGGGAGATCGTGCTGAAAAAGAACGTTCCCGACGACGCCGTCATAACAGGCGACCCGACCTGGATGACGCAGGCCATCTCGAATATAATCAAAAACTGCGCCGAGCACAGTCCGCCCGGCGGTTCTGTATATATCGACGTCGACGACAACCCTCTGCGAACGAGGATATCGATCCGCGACGAGGGACCGGGCATAGACCCGGAGGATCTGCCGCGCATATTCGAGCGATTCTACCGCGGAAAAAATCCCGACGGCAGCGGCGCGGGAATAGGGCTGTCTTTCTCGAGCGACGTGATAAGGAAAACGGGCGGTACCGTCAAGGCGGAAAACCACCCCGACGGCGGCGCGATGTTCACCGTAACGATGTATAAGGTCAACGTATAGGGCATGACGATCCCACGGCGCAAAGAACGAAACAGTGTTCCGGCGATCCGGTACGCTGTTTTTTTCCGTAAGGTCGGCAGCACTGCCGCAGTATGGAATTTGCTTTTTTTCCTGATCGTCTCTCCCGTTTAACTCGCGGTCATATCACTGTTCCGAGTCCTCGCGGAGAAGATCTATCAGCGCTTTTTCATTGCTCAATTCATCTCCGCCGATGGTGAACATA
>JAILDS010000195.1 GCA_024689165.1 Clostridia bacterium | reverse complement strand
TTCGCGTTGTTGAGGGTTATCTTGAAATAGAACGTTCCGCCGTCCTCGACGTAAAAGCCGATGCTGTCGTCGGTATTGCCGGCCGCGTCGCAGGGAACGATCCTGTAGCCCTCGTGCTTTTCGGGATAGCTCATGAGATGGACAGGATTTTGATCTTCGCCGACGCCGGACGCGTCGTCAGCGAAAGCGGAGAAGCCGCAAGCGAAGACCATCAGACCCGCGAGAAGCAGAGCGGTAAGCTTTTTAGCCGATTTCATCATTTATTTTCCTTTCGAACAAAAAAATCCCGTTTTTCACATTATAACCGCGAGTCTGCCTTTTTGCAAGAGCAAAAAAGCAAAGGTTTTGTTACAATTGGGCAACTATGACTCCCCCTCCGACGACGCGGTCCTGTCCGTCGTAAAAAACTGCAGACTGTCCCGGCGCAGGCGCGCGGACGGGTCCGGCAAAATCTATCCTGAACAGGGGTCCTCCGTTCTCCGGGTCGGGGCAGCGTTCCAGACAAGACTCCTGAGCCGGATGACGGTAGCGTATCTTGACGCGACAGGAGATCTTTTCACCGGGCTCCGGGCAGGGTATGCTCATAAAATTCACGTCCCGGACGAAAACCGTCCCGCAGTACAGCGAGGCCTCCGGCGCGACGACGACCGTATTGTCGTCGGCGCGTATCTCCTTGACGTAAGCGGGATATCCGAGCGGCAGTCTCAGCCCCCTGCGCTGACCTACGGTGTAGTGTATGATACCGCGGTGAACGCCCAGGACGCAGCCGTTCCCGTCGATGAAGCTCCCCTCTCCGGGGATGCGTTCACCGGCATTTTTTTCAATGAAGCCCGCATAATCTCCGTCCGGGACGAAACAGATATCCTGCGATTCGGGCTTTGAGGCGATATTAAGGCCCGCCTCCTCCGCGATGCGTCTCGCATCCGCCTTCGACATGCCCCCGAGCGGGAAAAGCGTCCTTGAAAGCTGCTCCTGCGTCAGCCGCCACAGCATATAGGACTGGTCCTTTTCGGCGCAGGCGGCTTTTCCGACGGTGTACCGCCCGTTAGGGAGTTTCAGAACGGAAGCGTAATGGCCGGTCGCGACGTACTCTGCTCCGAGTTCGTCGGCGAGTCTGAGCATCCGGGCCCATTTTACGTAACGGTTGCACTCGACGCAGGGGCTCGGCGTCAGGCCCCTGATATAACAGTCTACGAACGGCCCCGTAACGTACTTTTCGAAATCGGCGACTGCGTTCGGAGCAACGTGGCGGATGCCGAGCCGACGCGCCGCCCGGGCAGCGTCGTCGATCTCGCAGCAGCGGCTGTCGTCCCCGCCGTCCGCTTCCCACGTCCTGACGGTCACGCCTGTGACCTCATAGCCCTGTTTTTTCAAAAGGACAGCCGCGGCGGCGCTGTCGACGCCGCCGGACATCCCCACGATCACCTTTGTCAAATTATCCCCTGCGCCCACTGTCTGAGCTTATCGGCGGAAACGTCCTGAGCGAACCTCTTCGCCGCGGCAAACGTCGCGTCGCCGGAGATGAGCGGCCTCAGTTTTTCCGGAGCTATGTCGCTCCCGCCGGAGGTCGCGAAAAAAGCCAGTTTTTTCCCGGTAAAATCGTAAGACTTCAGAAAAGTCGCGATGATGTTCGGGCATGAATAATACCAGACGGGGAAGCCTATAAAGATCACGTCGAACGAATCGAAGTCCTCGATCGTATCTGCGATCGGCACTTCTTTTCTGCCGAATTTTTCCTTATTGCACCGCGCTGTGGGATTGGTCCACCTGACGTCCTTCTCCGTGTAGGGGACGACCGGGCGTATCTCAAACAGCCCGGCGCCCGTCTCGGCGGCAAGCTTTTCGGCAACTCCGGCGGTAACTCCCGAGACGGAAAAATACGCTACAAGGCATCTGCTCATATCTTTGGCTCCTTTTTTATGAGGATCTTCAGAAAAGACCGTCGAAAACGGTGACGAAACGCATCAGCGCGTAGTACAGCTTATAGAGTGTCCTTGTGAAAAACGTATTTTTTTCACTCAGGACGAGTGTGTCGCCTATGTCGTCGACCGGGATAAAGACGCCCTTCTCGTTCTGATCTTCGGTCGCGTAGTTCGGCGAATGCACCGACAGCATCATTGTCCCGTCCGGCGCGGTAAAGATCATTCCGTGCCCGCCGTCGGCGTGAGTTTCGTCTTCCTTGTAAAGCTCCCAGGGCTGCTGGCGCCATTTACCGTCGATCCTGCCGTTGGAGGACCACGCCACGCCGACGCAGTAGCCGTCGGAGTTCGTGTTGCTCCACAGCATCAGGAGCCGTCCCGTTTCGGTCCTGTACAGAAACGGCCCGTCGGTGATACGCCCGGACGCCCAGCGCGGCTCGTTCCCCCGGAACAGCAGGATCGGCTCGGAAACGAAGCACGTAAGGTCGTCGTTCATACGCGCCGCCATCATATCGCCCGCGCCGTCCTCGTTGTCCGTCCACTCTCCGACGTAGACCATCCACGGTCTTCCGTCCCCGTCGACGTAAAGCGTGCCGTCGATCGCGTCGTGGTCGGCAGGGGTTATATGCCCGTCGGTAATGTTCTCAAAAGGTCCGAGGGGGTCGTCCGAACGGAATATCGCCACTCCGCGCTTGCCCGTGACGCGCGAGTGATAGGTTGCGAACAGATAGAACGATCCGTTCCATTCCCAGCACTCCGGCGCCCACCAGTCTCCGTCGCCGTCAAAGCCCTCGGGAGGCGTGAACACCCTGACCGGATCCGACCAGTTTTCAAGATCGGCGCTGTATACGCAGCCGTAGCCGTTCCACTTCAGCCCCGTGCCGTACATATAATACGTCCCGTCTTTTTCCAGCACGAACGGGTCGCGCAGATGTACCCCGGTATCGATCTGCCCCGTGCCGGCTGCCGATGCGGAACACGCTCCGATAACAGTCGCGCACAGCAACAGCGCGACCGATCTCACGGCAAGGCGACGCTTTTTCATAAAACCATATCCCCCTTGTTTGTTCTCAACTGTATCATACACCTTTTGCAGCGCCATTTCAAGACCGCGTTTCGGCAGTCGCGCCTCAGTCCCGGAAAGAGTGACTTAGAGCTTGCATTTCAGCCGCGTGAAGGATATAATCTGTGCAGGAATCCGACGTTTGAAAGGGGTGCGCGTGTGGGTGCGGGAGATTTGACGAAAAGATTATTCTGCGTCGTTTTGCTGCTGTCCTTCATCGTTTTGTCCGCGGCCTGCGGCAGGAACGAAGTGACGGTCATATATACGAATATCCTCTCCAAAGCCGACACACTCGACCCCCAGGCACAGAACAGCGCAGGTGCGAAAACGCTGATACTCAACACCTACGAGGGCCTTACAAGGGTGACTCCCGAAGGAGAAGTCGTCCCCGCCGCTGCGTTCTCTTATGAGATCAGCTCGGACGGGCTGACTTATTCCTTCCGGCTCAGGACAGACGGAAAATGGTATTTCGACTCCTCCAAGGAGGACGGCCTCGACGGGCTTACCGAGGCGAACTTCGACGCCCGCGTCACTTCTGCGGATTTCGTTTACGCTTTTCGCAGGGGCGCCGACCCGGCGACGAAATGCAGCGACACCCAAGTCTTTTCCGTCATTAAAAACGGGCAGGCCGTCCTTGCCGGCAGCAAAACGCCGGACAAGCTCGGGATATCCGCGCCAGACGATTACACTCTTGTGATACAGCTTGAAAAGCCGCGCACCGATTTTCTGAGGCTTTTGTCGGGTCCGTCGGCGATGCCGTGCAGCGAAAGCTTTTTCAACGCCTGCGGCGGACGTTACGGCAGAAGGCTCGCCACCTGCACCGGCAACGGACCGTTCTGCCTGACGCGTCTGAGGGACGAAAACGACGGGACGCGCTCCTACCGTCTGTCGAAAAACCCCGTTTACTCGGGCGAGAGCAAGCCGCAGGTCGATTACGTCTGGATGTACCAGTCCTCTGACCCGGACAACATGACCAACAGCCTCGCTCAGGGCGATTACAACATGATCTACGCCGACGAATACAGGCTTTCCGTCATCGACGCCGCTGCCTACACCGTTGCAACGATCCCCAACGCGACGGACTGCGTCATTTTCAATATGAACAGCGTTTACAGCGCGAACGCCTCGCTGCGAAAGGCGATCGCCTCGTCTCTGGACGCCCGCGCAGTCAGCTCGGAGCTGCACAGAGAGCATACGATCAGCGCCATTCCCGGCTCCTGCCTGACCCCCGGCGCGGGATTTGAGGCGTCGCTCGGTCCCGAAGAGATCACGGAGCTGATCGGCAAGGCTATAAACGAGCTGGGCGAACAGAACCTCACTCTGACACTGCTTTGCCCCCAGAGCGCGCAGGCCGCCTTCAAAAAACAGCAGCAGCTCTGGCAGGAGTCTCTGACTGTCGCGGTCAATATCAACATAAAGGCCGTGGCAGACTCGTCGTTCGCCTCCGAGCTTTCAGGCGGCGATTACGATATGGCTTTCGCACCCGTATACGCCCTCAGCACGGACAGTCTGGAATACCTGTCGCAGTTCACGCCGACCGGAAAGACCGGAAGCCTGTACGGCCTCAACATCTCGGGCGTTAACATCGGCGTGACGGAGGCCCTTGCGTCATCCGGCGACCCGACCCTGACGGAGCGCGCTCTGCTGGCGTCCCGCTGCGTGGTCCCGATATGCACGAACGAGAGCGCTCTGGTGTACTCGGACAAGCTTTCAGGCGCGTACGTCACAGGCGCGGAGTATGAAATATTTTTCGAAAGGGCGCATTTTTCATGAGCAGCGAGATCCGAGCCGCGGGCAGCATGCCCGACCACGTGATGATAGGTATTTTCTCCGACCCCGCCACGACCATGGCGGTTACCTGGCGCACTGACGTGAACGTAGGGACCTGCCGCATCCGTCTGCGCCTTGCCGACGGGGCAGAGGAACCGGAAACGCTCTTCTTTGACGCAAAAAGCCGTCTGCTGCAGACGGACGACGGAGATTCCCTGCTCTGGCACGTCCACCTCGAAGGGCTCGAGCCCGGGAGCAGATATGCCTACTCCGTGGAGAACGCCGACACGGGCGAGGCGACCGAAACATA
>JAILDS010000179.1 GCA_024689165.1 Clostridia bacterium | reverse complement strand
TGCTTCTACGTCGGCAGGCAGACAAAGGAACAGGTCGTCCTGCTAAGCCGCCGTCTTTCGGGCAGGGCGGTATTTGCGGCGGGGGCTCAGAACCTGTACCGTTACGCAGTGCCTCCCGCCACCCGTCCGGACAAGGCCTGCGTTGAATTCCTCGACGCATATCAGGCAGCAGCACAGGAGCTTTTCGGTAATAATTGAAAAAACAGTTTTATATATATTTCATAAAATTCGACTATGATAATTGTGTAAAACATAAAAAATACTGCGAATCTTCTCTTTTGCTAAAATTTTAACAACTTAGATATTTATTTTTTTTTGCCCATATGTTAAACTATAGTTGTTTGCGTATGCGCGCGAGCTTTTTGAGCGTGAGTCAAGCTCAAGAAATCCTATCAGAAGGAAGAAGTCCGATGGTAAAAAAAATCAGTGAGGTCGCTTTTCGGGACACGCCCGAGCAGGCGGCGCGGTTTGAAAAGGTCATCGCCGAAAACAAGCACGACAAGAGCCGTCTTATGGCTGTCATGCAGGAAGCGCAGGACATCTACGGCTATCTGCCCTCCGAGATCCAGATAAGGATCGCCGAGGGGATGGACGTCCCGGCCGAGAAGGTATACGGCGTGGCGACGTTCTACGCCCAGTTCGCCCTTTCGCCCAAGGGCAAATACGCGATAAGCGTATGCCTCGGCACCGCATGCTACGTCAAGGGCTCTCAGCAGGTGCTTGACAAGATCTGCGAGACGCTCGGTATAGAGCCCGGCTCATGCACCGCAGACGCGAAGTTCTCGCTCGATGCGTGCCGCTGCGTCGGCGCGTGCGGTCTTGCCCCGGTCATGATGATCAACGACGAAGTATACGGCAGGCTCAGCCCCGACGACGTCGAGGGGATCCTGGCGAAGTACGAGTAGGACACAGGGAGTGATACGGATATGAAATCATTAGCTGAGCTTGCCGAGATCAAGGCAAGGACAATCGACTCCGTCATTATGCCCTCCGGAAGCGGCAGGATGAGAGTCGTCGTCGGTATGGCGACATGCGGCATCGCCGCCGGAGCATCTCCCGTTCTTGACGAGCTTGTAAAAGACGTCAAAGAGGCGGGTATCTCCGACAGAGTCATGGTCTCTCAGACCGGGTGCATCGGCGTTTGCCAGTACGAGCCCGTCGTCGAGGTCCATGAGGCGGACAAGGAAAAGGTCACGTACGTAAAGATGACCGCCGAAAAGGCGCGGGAAGTCTTTGAAAAGCATATTCAGGGCGGCGAAGTGATATACGATTATACCATCAACGCTGCCAACGCGTGAGAGAGGAGAGCGAAAATGGCTGAAGCGATCAATAACGAAGCCGCAAGGCACACCTCTCTTGAGGCGACTTCTTTCTATAAGGCTCAGTGCCGCGTGGCGCTGAGGAACTGCGGCGTCATCGACCCCGAGTCCATCGACGAGTACATCGCCATGGACGGCTACGCCGCTCTCGGCAAGGCCCTGACCGAAATGACCCCCGAGCAGGTCATCCAGGAGGTCATCGACTCCGGTCTTCGCGGCAGGGGCGGCGGCGGCTTCCCGACAGGCAAAAAATGGAGCTTCACCGCTGCGAACAAGGCCGATCAGAAATACGTCGTCTGCAACGCCGACGAGGGCGACCCCGGCGCGTTCATGGACAGGTCCGTCCTTGAAGGCGACCCCCACTGCATCATCGAGGCAATGGAGCTCTGCGGCTACGCCACCGGAGCGACCGAAGGCTACGTTTACGTCCGCGCTGAGTACCCCATCGCCGTCAAGAGGCTCACCAAGGCCATTGAGGACGCGAAGGCTTACGGGCTTCTCGGCAAGGATATTTTCGGAACGGGCTTCAACTTCGACCTGCATATCCGTCTCGGAGCAGGCGCTTTCGTCTGCGGCGAGGAGACCGCTCTTATGACCTCTATCGAGGGCAACCGCGGCGAGCCGAGACCCAGACCTCCTTATCCGGCTGTCAAGGGCCTTTTCGCGAAGCCCACGACCGAGAACAACGTCGAGACCTTCGCCAACGTCCCGCAGATCATCCTCAGGGGCGCGTCGTTCTTCAACTCCATGGGCACGGAGCGTTCCAAGGGTACCAAGGTGTTCGCGCTCGGCGGCAAGATCAACAACACCGGCCTTGTCGAGGTCCCCATGGGCACGACCCTTCGCCAGATAGTCGAAGACGTCGGCGGCGGTGTCCCGAACGGCAAGAAATTCAAAGCCGCGCAGACGGGCGGCCCCTCCGGCGGCTGCATCCCCGCTTCCATGATCGATATCGAGATCGACTACGACAACCTCGTCTCGCAGGGCGCGATGATGGGTTCCGGCGGTCTTATCGTCATGGACGAGGACACCTGCATGGTCGATATCGCCAAGTTCTTCCTCAACTTCACGGTCGACGAGTCCTGCGGCAAGTGCACGCCCTGCCGCGTCGGCACCAGAAGGCTCTATGAGATCCTCGAGAAGATCACCTCCGGAAACGGCACTCTTGAAGACCTCGACAGGATGGAGGAGCTGTGCAAGTATATCAAAGACAACTCCCTCTGCGGACTCGGCCAGACCGCGCCGAACCCGGTGCTTTCCACCTACACCAGGTTCAAGGATGAATACATCGCGCACGTAGTCGAAAAGAGATGCCCTGCCGGCGTCTGCAAGGCTCTTATGCGCATCACAATCGACCCCGACAAGTGCAGAGGCTGCACCGCCTGCGCCCGCGTCTGCCCCGTCGGAGCTATTTCCGGCACGGTCAAGCAGCCGCATGAGATCGACCAGACCAAGTGCATCAAGTGCGGCGCCTGCATGGAAAAGTGCCGCTTCGGCGCTATCTCCAAGAAGTAAGGAGGAACGACAATGGCTGACGTAAACATCAAAATCAACGGCAGAGATTTCGCCGTTCCCGCCGGTTCGACCATCCTCGACGCCTGCCGTCTGTGCGGCATCAGGATCCCGACCCTCTGCTTCATGCGCGAGATCAACGAGATCGGCGCGTGCCGTATCTGCATGGTCGAGGTCAAGGGCGCGAGGAGCCTCGTCGCCGCCTGCGTATTCCCCGTGAACGAGGGAATGGAGATATTCACGAACACCCCGAAGGTCATCGAGTCGAGGAAGACGACCCTCAAACTCATACTCTCTACCCACAACAAGACCTGCCTGCAGTGCGTCAGGAGCGGCTCCTGCGAGCTCCAGAAGCTCTGCCAGGAATACGGGATCGAGAACGAAGACGAGTTCGCCGGCGCCGTCCCGAACACTCACGTCGACGACACCGCCGTGCATATGATCAGGGACAACTCCAAGTGCGTCCTCTGCCGCCGCTGCGTCGCCGTGTGCGACAAGAACCAGGGCTGCGCAGTCATAGGCCCCAACAACCGCGGCTTCGACACCGAGATCGGCTGCAACTTCAACCTCGACCTCGCTTCCGTCGCCTGTATTTCCTGCGGTCAGTGCATCAACGTCTGCCCCACCGGAGCGCTGCATGAAAGAGACGACACGCAGAAGGTCTTCGACGCCATCAACGACCCCGAAAAGATCGTTCTCGTACAGACCGCTCCTTCCGTCAGGGTAGGCCTCGGCGAGGAGTTCGGCAACCCGATCGGGACGATCGTCACCGGCAAGATGGTCTCCGCCATCAGGGCTCTGGGCGTCGACAAGGTCTTCGACACCAACTTTGCCGCCGACCTTACCATCATGGAAGAGGCGACTGAGTTCATCCGCCGCTACACGCAGAAGGACAATCTTCCGATGTTCACCTCCTGCTCTCCCGGCTGGATCAAGTTCATCGAGTATTATCATCCGGATATGCTGCCTCACCTTTCGAGCTGCAAATCCCCGCAGGGCATGTTCGGCGCGACCGCCAAGACCTACTACGCCCAGAAGATCGGCGTCGACCCGAAGAATATTTACGTGGTCAGCGTTATGCCATGCTCGGCGAAGAAATTCGAGGCGCAGAGGCCCGAGATGTCCGCTGCCGAGGGCTGCCCGGATATCGACGTGGTCCTTACCGTAAGAGAGCTTGCGAGGATGATCCGCAAGGCCGGTATCATGTTCAACGAGCTGCCCGACGGCGAGTTCGACGCCCCCTTCGGCCTCGGCTCCGGCGCCGGCACCATCTTCGGCGCGACCGGCGGCGTTATGGAAGCGGCGCTCCGTACCGCCTACGAGGTCCTCACCGGCGAAGAGCTCAAGGAGCTTGAATTCACCGACGTCAGAGGCACCCAGGGCATCAAGGAAGCGACCTACAACATCGCCGGCAACGAGATCAAAGTCGCCGTTTGCTCCGGCACCGCCAACGCCGACAAGCTCGTAAGGATGATCAAATCCGGCGAAAAGAATTATGACTTCGTCGAGATCATGGCTTGCCCCGGCGGCTGCGTCAACGGCGGCGGTCAGCCCATCCAGCCCGCGTACGTCAGGAACAACGTCGACATCCGCGCCGTCCGCGCCGCGGCTCTGTACAGGGACGACGAGAACCTGCCTGTCAGGAAGTCTCACGAGAACCCCGACATCAAGGCGGTCTACGCCGAGTTCTTCGGCGAGCCCGGCGGCGAAAAGAGCGAGGAGATACTCCACACTCACTACACGCCCAGAACGCGCTATACCGTCAAGTGATCACCGTCCGGGATACCGGACTGACGAAACTATTTTTTCCGCCGGACTCGTTCCGGCGGAAATCATATGCGCCTGTGGTGGAATTGGCAGACACGCAAGATTTAGGATCTTGTGCTCCGGCGTGCAGGTTCGACCCCTGTCAGGCGCACCAAACTCAAGAAATCCGAACCAAATCTTCCAAATGGGAGACGGGTTCGGATTTCTTCTTCGATTTAATTATAAATTGATTATCTCATAATCATTACCGCCGCCCTGCATGCTTTTTTGTGTATCTCGGGCGGCGAATAGTTATTTCATTTTAGCGAGGATCTCCAAAAATTCAGGTTTTTCTTTGAAAGGATCCGACAGCGGATAATGCTCAATCATAAGCGTTTTCATTCGTTTTCGCATATTCATTTCGCGATAGACCGGTTCCTGTTCGTATTCACGGGCGATTATTTCCGATACATCTTGTCTGCTGTCGAGCAGGACCGCCGATTCCGCCGCGAGACTGAGATACTTCAGCGCACTTTCTTCATCACCGATCTCACAGTACATATAACCCAGACGGCCATAGTTATAGATCAGATGTATCCCGTTTTTTGTGAACAACGCGTCGGGAAAGACAGATAAAAGCATTTTGTTGAAGCTTTCAACTATTTCAATTTTTTTGATCGTGGGGACGCCGCTGTTATAATAGTATGCTCTCGCCAGAGAATTCGCCAAAAGAAGCGTCAGCTCTTGTATTGCGCTTTCACAAAGATCAAAGTGTGTATCGGGATCCGAATTCATCGTCATCGTAAGGTATTCTCTGCCGTCGTGAAGCTCAGGGAGCGAGGCAAGGATCGCGTCCGCCTGCGCTCTCGCGTTTTTATCTCCGACGCACTCGAACCGCTTGACAAGGTGCCGGATCATAACCCTTTTTGCCCAAATACGGATATTGTCATCCATGCAGCGCGTTTGGATCTGATCGTATATCTGACGGATCTCCGCGTTTGTATCTTCATAATCCGGGGCGCGGATGCTGTCTTTTTCCGTGCTCAGCAGCTCCATATAACGAACGAGCAGACGAAAATCTCCGGGGAACTCTCTGATCGCCCTTGAAAACACGGCATATCCTTCGGAATAATCTTTCAGCCGCATTTTCTCAAACAATTCAAGGTATTCGAGGATCTTTGATTCCTGTTTTTCCCGCTCCGTTCCGAGCAGCTCGTCGACCGATACGCCGAAGAAGGATGCGATAGCCGGGAGAAGCGTAATATCTGGATAGTTTTCATTCCGCTCCCATTTACTGACAGTCTGAAACGTAACCCCCAAGAACGCGGCAAGCTCTTCCTGCGTCAGATCTTTTTCTATGCGCAGCTTTTTGAGATTCTCGCCTATAATCAATGTCATAACATATTCCCCGCTTGTTTCAAATTCAGCGTTTGCCGTACCAAAATCGTAGCACCGAGGGACAATGAAGTCTATAACGCTGTTTTTGAATCCGATTCGCGTGACAGGCTACATTTTTCAACTGTCCGTTCATCATTCAATTTCCGCTCTTTCCAAATCTGTATTATAACGTCTTATCCATATGTTCCTCGTCGATAAAACGATAACCGTGTTTGGGGTAAAACGCTCTTGATTCATAATAGATGGACGGATCGCCGAGATGAATCTTCATTGTATTTCGTCCGTTTTTACGCGCGAAGCTTTCGGC